>NZ_DCRG01000020.1:0-46308 GCF_002325125.1 Sphingobacterium sp. UBA1498 | reverse complement strand
AGTCAAGGGCTTCTTTCGTTTGTCAACATATCCTCCTTCTCGCAACATTATTATTGGACAATCGTTTGCATTTCATAATCGCTTTTTTACTTCGATTTACTATTGTATTATTGTTAAGTTAATTTAATGCATTATAAATCATACGCATGAAGATATCTTTTTGGCGCGCAAAAGCACAGGTCAGTTTACTAATAGGATTGGCTTCACCTTTTATTTTTCAATCCAATAGGCTTGAAGCCCGAACGAATACAATCCAATATTTGAGTACATATCGCGCTGATCATACAGCTAAGATTAGCACCGTTCAAAAAATTAACCCAACGACAGTAGAGATTGTATACGATAATAATCAACGGTTGACTTTAGATTTCTATGGCGATCATATTTTTAGAATGTTCCAAGATATTCATGGGGGTATTATCCGTGATCCTGAAGCAAAACCCGCCGCAAAAATTCTCGTAGAGCAGCCCCGCAAAACTGTCACTGGACTGGAGGTCAAGGATGAAGGAAATAAGGTAAGCATCTCCACCAAAGATATCCTTTTTTCAATGGATAAGCAGACTTCACAGTTTAGTATCCTCAATCGTAAAAACAATAGGGTAGTCGTTGAAAGCTTAAAGCCAATCAATTTTGATCAGCATCAAGTCAGTCTCGAATTGAAAGAACAGGCAGACGAATATTTCTTTGGAGGTGGTGTACAGAATGGACGCTTTTCTCATAAGGGGAACACAATCGCCATTGAAAACCAGAATAGCTGGACAGATGGTGGTGTAGCTTCCCCAACGCCTTTTTACTGGTCTACAAAAGGTTATGGCTTGATGTGGCATACGTTCAAAAAGGGAAATTATACATTTGGAGCCAAAACAAAAGGCACGGTAAAATTAACACATGATACCGACTATTTAGATGTCTTTTTTATGGTGAATGAGGGCACTAAATCTTTGCTGAATGATTTCTATCAATTGACGGGTAAGCCGATCCTTCTACCGAAATTTGGATTATATGAAGGCCATCTTAACGCCTATAATCGCGATTTCTGGAAGGAAGATGAGCAAGGGATTTTATTTGAAGATGGCAAGCGTTATAAAGAAAGCCAAAAGGACAACGGCGGAATCAAAGAATCCCTGAATGGGGAGAAAAACAATTATCAATTTTCAGCACGCGCCGTGATCGACCGCTATAAGGTACATGATATGCCTTTGGGTTGGATCCTTCCGAATGACGGTTATGGTGCTGGTTATGGACAAACGGAAACCTTAGATGGAAATATCGGCAATTTGAAGGAATTTGGCGATTATGCACGTAAAAATGGTGTCGAAATCGGTTTATGGACACAGTCAGATCTCCATCCCAAAGATAGTATAAGTGCATTACTGCAACGGGATATCGTAAAAGAAGTGCGGGATGCGGGTGTCAGGGTTCTAAAAACGGATGTTGCCTGGGTTGGCCCCGGATATTCTTTTGGCCTCAATGGAGTCGCTGACGTCGGGCATACCATGCCTTATTATGGAAACAATGCGCGTCCATTTATTATTTCATTGGATGGCTGGGCAGGCACACAACGCTATGCTACTATCTGGTCGGGTGACCAAACGGGCGGTGTATGGGAGTACATTCGATTCCATATACCTACTTACATCGGGTCTGGGCTTTCAGGCCAGCCTAATATTACCTCCGATATGGACGGAATCTTTGGTGGGAAAAATTTTAAAGTTAATATTCGTGATTTCCAGTGGAAAACCTGGACGCCGATGGAACTGAATATGGATGGTTGGGGTTCAAATGAGAAATACCCACATGCTTTAGGTGAGCCCGCTACGTCGATCAACCGTTTGTATCTCAAATTAAAGTCACAATTGGTTCCCTATAGTTATAGCGTCGCCAGACAAGCTATCGATGGACTGCCCATCATTCGTGCCATGTTTTTGGAGCAGGCAAACAGCTTTACGCTCGGCAAATCTACTCAATATCAATACTTATATGGTCCTAGTTTTCTTGTAGCACCAATTTATCAGGAAACTCATGTTGATGATAACGGAAATGATATCCGCAATGGTATCTACCTGCCAGATGGTGAATGGATAGACTATTTTACCGGTGAGAAGTATGCAGGTGGGCGTATCATCAATAATTTTGACGCTCCCATTTGGAAACTGCCCGTTTTTGTTAAAAATGGTGCTATTATTCCGGTAACCCATCCGAACAATAACGTGCAGGAAATCAAAACAGATCAACGTATCTATGAGGTTTATCCCTACGGAAATTCCAGCTTTGTTGAATATGACGACGACGGAAAGACTGAAGCATATCGTTATGGAAAGGGTGTTCAAACAACACTAGCGTCTCACCTTGCAGGCAATAGCGTGTTATTTACAATTGCGCCAACGGAGGGTGAATTTGATGGCTTTGAAATGATGAAGTCTACCGAAATTCGTTTTAACGTCAGTAAAGCACCCAAGGCGTTGAAAGTAAAGATCAATGGAAAAAATATAAAACTCAAAGAAGTAAACAGTTTAGATGTATTTAATTCTTCTGAAAATGTCTATTTCTACGATCCACATCCAAATTTGAACCAGTTTGCAACCCAGGGATCTGAATTCGAGAAAATACCATTGGTTAAAAATCCGATGTTGTTGGTACGACTAGCCAAACAGGATGTCTCATCAACTGCAGTTGAAGTCAAATTGGAAGGCTATACGTATGCACCTGCCGACAGGTATCTAACCCAAACAGGTGCTTTAGAATCGCCTAAGGCTGTAATCACCGATCAGAATACGCAAGCGTATACCTTAAATCCAACTTGGGGAAAGGTTGTGAATGCTGATTATTATGAAATTGAATGCAATGACTTGATCTATTCGACCATCCAGGACACGCAACTGCTTTTTGATGGACTAGCAGCTCAAACGGATTATCAGTTTAAAATCAGGGCAGTCAATAAATCTGGATTTTCAGATTGGAGTACATTTTCGGCAAAAACAAAAGCTAACCCCTTGGAGTTTGCTATTGATGGCATCAAAGCAGAGACGTCTGTTGATAACCAAGGTGGGAACGGTATCCATAAATTGTTCAATTACGATGAGGGAGATATGTGGCATACGAAATGGGGGCAGACAGCAGTTCCTTTTGATATGACCTTAGATTTAAAATCTGTCAATCAATTGGATAAGTTTGAGTATCTTCCAAGGACTGACGGCGGGAATGGTATAATTTTGAAAGGAAAAGTTTTCTATAGCAATGACAAGGTGACCTGGACTGAAGCAGGCAGCTTTGACTGGAAACGTGATGGCGAAATGAAACGTTTTGCGTTTGGATCACATCCGGTCGCACGATTTATCAAACTTTCAATTTCTGAAGCTGTGGGTGGATTTGGTTCTGGCAGAGAATTGTATGTGTTTAAAGTGCCAGGATCATCAAGCTACCTACCGGGTGATATCAATAATGACCGATTGATCGACCACAATGATTTAACATCTTATATTAATTATATGGGCTTGCGCTTTGGAGATGGAGATTTCGAGGGGTATGTTAGCAACGGTGATGTCAATAAAAATAAACTGATTGATGCTTATGATATTTCCAACGTTGCTGTCGTCATCGAAGGGGGGGCAAAGCCTGCCAAAGGGGAGAAAGTCGCTGGTAAACTGAAATTGGTTCCATCAAAAACGAGTTTAAAGTTAGGCGAAATAGTTGAAATCAGTGTACGTGGAGAACAGCTCAACGCAGTCAATGCACTTAGTTTTGCCCTCCCTTATAATCAGGGAGATTTTGAATATGTCGGTATCGAGCCTTTGCATCTAAAAGAGATGAACAATTATACGAACGATCGTCTCCATACCAACGGCAGTAAGGTGTTGTATCCTACTTTTGTAAATCTAGGCAACAAAGAGGTCTTAAATGGATCGGAGGTTTTATTTAAGATTAGATTAAAAGCGAGGCGCAATATCATCTTCAACCTCCAGGCGAAGGATGGTGTTTTGGTGGATAAAAAGCTAAATGCTGTCACTTTCTAAAAGCCAACAAATGAACGAAGCTGGGCGCCTATGAAGCTCCCAGTTTTGTTCATTGCTATCTGCTCCCTGCGTTAGTCCAATACCATACTGATATCCATCAACAGGATTTCGGTATCCGGCGAGGTTACTTTCATGTTGATTTCTGATACATCCCATATTCCAAAACCATCTCTGGTTTCTAATGCCTGCCCTTCAACGCTAACGCTGCCTTTTATCACAAAAATATAGACACCATTACCGGCCTGTTTGACGTGGTATTTTACTTGAACGTCCTGGTCAAAATGGCCCATCGAAAACCAGGCATTCTGATGAATCCATACCCCTTGATCGTCTGGATCTGGCGAGAGAATCTGTTGAAATTTATTCTGTCTTTGCATACCATCCAAGGTAATTTGATCGTATCGCGGACTCACATTCCGTTGATTAGGGTATATCCAAATCTGTAGAAATTTGACTGCCTGATCGGTGTTTTTATTATACTCGCTGTGTATGATGCCAGTGCCTGCACTCATAACCTGAATATCTCCCTTTCGTATAATCGCTTTATTGCCCATGCTGTCCTCATGTTCCAGGTCGCCTTCCAATGGGATGCTGATAATTTCCATATTATCGTGGGGATGTTTACCGAAACCTCTTCCCGCAGCGACTGTATCGTCATTGAGTACCCTCAATACACCAAAATGCATGCGTTCAGGATTGTGATAATTGGCGAAACTAAACGTATGATTGCTTTGTAACCAGCCATGATCCGCATGCCCGCGAGTAGTTGCTTTATGGAGGACACTGTGGTTTTCCAATTTGTCTGATGGATAGTTTGTATCTTCCACATTCAAAGTTTCAAGGGGGCTTATCTCGTCGATATCATTTTTCAAGATATCAGCTGAAGATTCTTTCGATGTAAATATTCCGGAACCTAAAAGTCCCTTTTTTATAAAGTTCTGTTTGTTCATGATCATTTTATTTAGTATCCAAAATTAGCCTTTTAGTAGCCGATCGCCATTGATCTAGTTCAATAAAGAAACATTTTAGCGGTTTCCAGTTGTATCGTTCTCATATTGCGCTGCTCAAAGTTGCATTAACCTGGCAGTAAGTCTGGAAACAGCGTATAAATTTCATTTTTCAAAATCCCGCTGCCGCCACCATAATGGGTAATCAGGCCGATGGAATAAGGGAGTTGCGAAAGATAATCCGTTATTTCTTGTTCTTCCTGCAGCGAGAGCCCCGAGCTTAATAATAATACATCTACAGGATGATTAATTAGCTGCTTTTTACAACTATCCAACTCTTGCAGTAATGTTGCGTTCCACATAGGAGTGCTCTCAATGATTCTTTTTAGCGTAAGCAAAATTTCTTCATTTTTGCCAAATAGGAGAAATGTTAAGGTCTTCATAATGAACAAAAGTAAACATGAACTGATTCATTTCCATTGATGTAGTTTAATAAATACAGCGATATACTCTCTGCATGTTTTCATCATGAAGGGGCGCCGTTGAACGATTTGGATCAATACGCAATATGTCAACAGAAAAAGAAAGGGGTGAAATAAGTACAATCACATAAAATTTCTTACTTTTAGTAATCGGATGTATATAATTTTTTAGCGATTTTAATTATTATTTAGTTTATGATGAAGAGACTTTTACTTGTCGGGCTTTTTGCCGGTGTAACTCATTTTATAGCTTTTTCGCAAACGCACGAACTACGTGTGGGGGTTACTTCTGGGGTATCCAACTTTACGGGAGAAGGGAGTGAGGCCAAGAGCACGTTGATTGGATCCACGCAGCAGGACTTTTATACCAGTAATCCCTATGGAAAAAAATATGGAATAAACATAGGTGGGGCTTTAGACTACCGTTATATTTTTGCCAACAATTTGATATTAGGTCTAGAAGGCGCCTACGAAAGATTGCAGACAAAGATTGATTTGGAGGGAAGCGAATTTATGAATGGAAGCCGTGGTCAAACCCAACTTAATCAACAGTTTATCAATTTTAATCCGTTTGTCGGTTATCGCGTCTTTTTTGAACCCATGACGATGGATATTCAGCTGGGGATGGATATTGCCAAAGTATTGAGCATCAAGGAAAAAGGTAGTATTGAGGATAAACAGGGAAATAAAACAACATTTGATCGTGACAGAGGTAAAGTAATTGATATGGATCTGCGGCCACGTTTACAATTTAACGTAAATTATGACCGCTATACCGTGTTTGCCGGTTATTCATGGGGATTGAAGGATTATACCGGACAGATGCTGGGTAGCGACCTTGGTGCGGCACGACTAAATGTATTCCGATTGGGCCTACAATATCAGTTACTAAGACCGATATTTAAAAATGAATAAAGCTTACTCCCACGTTTGCTTTCGATTATAGGTCATTTTCGTAAATAACAGATCGGGGCGCGAAGATATTAGTTGTATTGTTTGGCAATTTTCTTCTCGGGTTCGATATAAAGCATATATAAGAAAAATAGAAATATATATTCTAAGGGTTTCATTAAAATATAAGTCATATTTGATGCACCGGTTGAATTGATTTTGATGGAGATGTTGAAACCATATTTATCATAGCAATACCGCACAAACCGGTGTATCGAAGGTGATAGATCACTCAAAATTTCTTCAAACGCATTGGCAATCTGAAGCTGTCTATTGACGATAATGGTATTGCCGTGCCTTTTGCCTAATCTCAACGGTTTTACAAGGGCAGGATTACCTTTCGCGGCGACTGTGCATAAATAATGTCCTTTATGATCCAAAATGGGAGGATGCATTTTTTGTGAAAATGCCCAAGTAGTTGTCTCCGTGAAAACTTTCGCCATGGAATCGTGATCCTGCCCCAATAAGATGAGGATGAGGGTCAGTATCAGAAAGACCGGAACAAGTAATACAATAGCCCATAAGGGATAATTCAGCTTGGAAGAAAGTAAGGTATTGATCTTGTTGAGGGTGGGATTGGTGTAAGTTCTGTTCATGGCGTAACCCTTTTCTTCTACGATGACTCTACGGATTAATCCGACACCGATAATTAAGCTGCAAATTGGTGTAAAAATAAAGTATAAAGTTCCTTCATTGCCAACATACATATCCAGTGTGGATGTATCGTGGTGACTGACCTGAATAAGTACAAATACACTCATTACGCTGCCTATCAATAACATCACCAGCATCATAACGAGAGGTATGGGTGGAATTCTTCGCCCTTTTATCCAGATGGTAGCTGCTGAAATATTGAATGCAACGAAATAGATAAACAGCGATAAGATGTGTTTGCCGCCGAAGGGAATATAGCAGTCTCCATCCACAGGGTCCACGGGTTGGTTATATTGGCTCGAATGGAATACAAAACCAATCCCCGCAAGCAGCAGCGCTAAAAGGTAAGCAGTGACAACGGTATATTCAACAAAGGATACATCCCGCTGTTGTTTTTTCACGAGCGCGCGCAGCAGATATAAAATTCCGAAAAGCGTGATTATAATGAAAAGAAGAATTAAAATCATAATAGAATGAGCAGTTATAATGCGAAGAAGAATATAGTCAAATCAGTGTGCTGGATTCAGATTCGACGTGATACACGTATATGCCAGAAATCATCATAAGTGTTGAAAACAGTGTTATTATTGAGCGCAAAATAGCTGGTTTAATCTTTTCCAAATAACCTGTTCCAGAAATTTCTTTTTTTACTGTTTGGAAAGTTTTCGGTCGTTTCAGGCTTCTCCGGCTGCACATGTATCGTATCAGTCTTGACATTTGGCAAAGCCTCATTTTCAGGAAGTCCGCTGCGTTGTGCTATATCCTGAATCTGTTTTAAAGCTGTAGCCTGATATAAGAGTAGACCTGCTTTGTCACAGTTAAACAGGTTGGAGTAACTTTTCGATTCATTCAGGTCAAAAGGTTGTGGTTCTACGACTTCGGTTGCTTCCAAAAGGCCGAGATTTCGCTCCTTGGCATATTGCAATGCATCGAGAAAAATTGAAATCCGGTTCTCTGAAAAAAGTGTATCTAATTCAGCCCTGATGGCTGGGTTATGATGATAGTCTATCCATAATTGAGCGGTTTTCTCTGCTGGAATAAAGACACCCGAGCAATAGTTTTCAACAAGCCTATTTTCGATCGTATTGGTTAGGAATTCTGGTTGTATAAATTCTTCCCATCTTTTGTAATAGACAGACAAATGTTCATTTTGGGAGAAGGACAAAGCTCCGCCGCGAACATAAAAGTACTTTTCGAAAAAACCTTGTACCACCGCTATAAAAAAACCGTGGGTCTTGTCAAAATAATCATTTTTTCCGGTTTCACGGCCCGCATTTAAAGTGTCTTGGTACTTGGTTTTATAGAAGTCTTCGAGCTGATGAAATGTGGATATTTCCTCAAGCTTTTCGGGATTTTGGAGTAAATCAAAATACCACGTTTCTATTTGTTTTTCTGAGATCGGGTGGTAACTAATATCATAGCCCATAATGACTTTTTTTAATCTCTTGTATGTTAATTGCTAAGGTATTAAAAATTAACATTTTGTACAATACTTATCGTTCATATCTCTTCTTTTATCATTGAAAAGGGGCAACTGGTTGAAAGTGTATGCGACAGTCAGAGGACTACATATTTTGCCTGTTTCATAATTATTAATTATTTTGGGAACAAACAATATGTATATATGAAGCAGTTACTAGTTATTATTCTTATGTTGTCGAGCATGTTTTTTACGGCTTGTCAATCTCCCAGTCCGGATAAGTTTTTCGGAAAAGTTGTTTTAAATACCAATCTTATTGCGGATTTTGCGCCTGAGCGCTACGGCAAAAGCCTCGAGCAGGAGACTGTGGAATTTGCGGACATGCCTTCCAGTAAGAAAGTGGGCGATGAAGCTCAAAAGTCAGTTGAGATTAAGATTCAGGTTGTCGAAAAGGCTTTAAAGGATATCAAAGAGCTGAATGTTTCCGATGCGGAAGCGAAAGCATTGAAAGAACAGTCTATTGCATTATTCGAGAAAGTCCTGCCCGTTTATAAAAATGAATATACGGCCTATGCAAAGTTATGTGATCGTAAAGGTTCGGCTGAAGAAAAGCAGGCTTTACTCCAAAAGATTGAGAAGAATGACATGCCCGAAATCAATAGTGCTTTCGACAATGTATATACCTTAGGGAAAGCTTACGCAGAAAAGCACAACCTAAACGTGAATTGGGGAAACTAACTCATGAAGGAAACACATCTTTACAGAAATAAGCGAAAAACAACACAAATGCTGCTAATTTCAGCAGCATTTTGTTTGCTACTCTTAATCATATTACTTTATAGTATTGGATTGTTTGATGGAGTTTTTAAAGCTAAGCCCACGATCTTTTCTGCAGGAGTATTGTTGGTACTTCTCATCTTGTTGATTGTAAACTTGCTGAGTCTTCGGGATAAATCAGCCCAGATTGTTCTTAGTGAAAAATATTTTTTCGGAAAAACTACGCCATTGGCAAAAGCTTTTGGTCAAGGGAATTGGCAAGATGTAAAGTCTATTGATTTAGAGAAAGTGGGTGGGGATACCATGATCATTGTTACCCTAAAAAATTCAGGTAAGTATAAAGATAGACTACCATCACTACTATGGAAGATGGCCTATCAGGAATCTGCTCAGGAATTAAATATCATGTATTCGGCGTCAACCATTGATCTGAAGCCTTCAGAACTGCATCAACTGTTTTTATCTTATTGGGACAAGCAAAAGTAATGGCTCGTTTTTTTTTGTTAATTTTAGCCAAATTACTCCAATGAAACTTAAAATATATACCCTTGCTATCGCTGGACTGGGGCTGATGGCTTCCTGTGGATCAGGAGCTCATAACAGTCAAACTGTTGCTGATACCGCTACGAATGAAAATTTTAAATCGTATGAAGACCGTTTTATTCTGCAGCTTTGGAAAGAAAATCCAGAATGGGCTACCCAAGTTGGTTTTCATCAGTATGATTCTCTATTAACCATACCAGATGCGAATGCCAGAAAGCGACGGCTAGAATTTTCAAAGAACCAGTTGGACAGCCTAAAAAGCTTTGATTTGAGTTCTTTGAATTTATCGCAACAGACAGATTATCATTTGATTAAAAATTATCTTGAATCAAATATTTGGTCGATAGAGCAAGAGCGTGCCTATGAATGGAACCCGTCGTCTTACAACGTTGGAGGGACAATCGCTTTTATGCTCGCAGAGCGTTATGCACCGTTATCGACGCGGCTTAAAGCCATTCAACAGCGTTTAATAAAAATTCCGGCCTATTATGAGGCTGCAAAGAAACAGCTTAAAAATCCAGCTCAGGTATTGACCGATTTGGGCATTCAACAGAATTTGGGCGGATTATCTGTTTTTGAAAGCGACTTACTGGATTCACTGAAAAAATCAGATCTATCAATTGCGGAAAAAGAAGCCATTGGGAAGGCATCCCAGCAAGCTGTTGCGGCGATAAACGGGTATGTACAGTTTTTAAAAGTGACGCCTAATCCGTCGCCACGGAGTTTTAGATTGGGAAAAGCGCTTTACGACAAAAAATTCGATTTTGATATACAGTCTGGATCCACTGCCGAACAGGTTTATCAGGCTGCGCTTGCACGGAAAACTTATTTGCATGGCGAAATGTATAAAATCAGCAAGGAACTTTGGCCAAAGTATTTTGGGAAATCAGCTGTGCCTGCAGATAGTTTGGCTGTCATCCGAAAAATGATCGATACCCTTTCGGTAAATCATGTCAAAGCAGAAGACTTTCAGTCGGCTATCGAAGCGCAGATACCTAAATTGGTCGCTTTTGTCAAACAGAAAGATTTACTATATATCGACGAGAGTAAACCGCTCGTGGTGCGCAAAGAGCCCGCCTATATGGCTGGTGTCGCGGGCGCATCAATCAGTGCGCCGGGGCCATATGATAAAGGAGGTAACACTTATTATAATGTCGGTAGTCTAAGTGGCTGGACGAAAGAGGCTAAGGAGAGTTATCTGAGAGAATATAACCATTACATCCTGCAGATACTCAATATCCACGAAGCTATTCCGGGGCATTACACCCAATTGGTGTATGCCAACCAATCGCCAAGTCTCATCAAGAGTATTTTAGGAAATGGTGCTATGATTGAAGGTTGGGCAGTGTATACCGAGCAGATGATGCTGGAAAACGGTTACGGTGACAATGCGCCCGAAATGTGGTTGATGTGGTATAAATGGCATCTGCGTGCAGTTTGCAATGCCATATTGGACTACAGCGTACATGTGAAGAATATGAGCGAGAAAGACGCTATGCATCTGTTGGTGGATGAAGCCTTCCAACAACAGGCCGAAGCAGCGGGTAAATGGAAACGTGTGTCGGTAAGCAGTGTTCAGCTGACTTCTTATTATACTGGGTATAAAGAAATCTATGAACTTCGAGAGGCTGTTAAGCAAAAAGAAGGGAAACAGTTTAATTTGAAAAAGTTCCATGAGACGTTCCTGAGTTTTGGAAATTCGCCAGTGAAGTATATCCGCGAGATGATGCTAAAATAGCCATCGCGACCAATGACTGAGCCACTCCCCCGGAGTGGCTCAGTTGTTTACAGGCAGGGTGGGTGTGGGTATTTTGGTCTTTCCTTTTCGTTTGTTTTTAACTTTTACTATATTCATGTAACATATCATTGTTTTGGTATACTAACCTACTATTAACAGTTAAAATTAATTATGAATTTATCCATAGAAACCCTTAGTAAGACCTATTCGAATGGGGTCAAAGCGTTAGACAATGTAGACTTGGAAATCAGACCCGGAATGTTTGGTTTGCTGGGCCCGAATGGTGCGGGTAAGTCTTCTTTAATGCGGACGATCGCTACGCTTCAGAAACCCGACAGTGGCCGTATCACTTTCGGCGATATCGATGTGTTGAAAAATCAGCTGGATTTGAGGAAAGTTTTGGGTTACCTGCCTCAGGAATTTGGTGTTTATCCCAACCTCTCCGCTTCCGATCTGCTGCAATACTTTGCGAAACTTAAAGGAATCAAATCCAAAGCGGACCGCAATGCTATTATCAATCGCGTTCTTGAAGTGACCAATCTTTGGGACGTGCGCAATAAAAGTGTAAGCGGTTACTCGGGGGGCATGAAACAACGTTTTGGTATTGCACAGTTGTTGCTGAATGATCCAAAATTAATTATCGTTGATGAGCCAACCGCGGGACTTGACCCAGCGGAAAGACATCGCTTTTTGAATGTCCTACGGGAAATAGGTACAGATCATACGGTTATTTTTTCTACCCATATTGTCGATGATGTACGGGAATTATGTCATGAGTTAGCTATTCTAAATGGTGGTAAGATCCTTTTGAGAGGTACTCCGAAAGAATCGATCGACCAATTGGAGGGCAAGATCTGGGTGCGTATCATCAGTAGAGATCAATTGGACGAGTATACTCAGAAGTTTAACGTCATTTCGACCAATTACAATCAGGACAATACGCTCAACATTCGGGTGCACAGTGATGAGCGTCCGGATGAGTCATTTGTGAATGCCCAAGGTCAATTGGAGGATGTCTATTTTGTTGCGCTAAAAAATGATCAACGCCATGTTTAAAGCTATCTTTAATTTTGAATTTACGCGCTGGTTTAAAAGTTCGGCCGTCTATATCTACATGGCGCTGTTCTTTGCACTCTCGCTGTTTATCATGCTTTCATCGCTGGGCATCTTTGACGGTGTAACGGCGACCACTTCATCCAACACCATCCGAAACTCACCTTGGGGAATTAATGGTATGGTCAATGGGATGTCAACAATTATTTATTTTTTGATTCCTTCCATTGTTGGAGCCTGTGTCTATCGTGATTTTCAGTATCAGGTGCATACGATACTGTTCAGTTACCCCTTTTCAAAAACGGATTACCTGTTGGGCAAATTCTTTGGGTCGGTAGCCGTGGTATTGGTTATTGTATTGGCGTCAACCCTTGGTATTGTTGTGGCACAATTTGTACCCGGCATCAATCAATCTTTGTTGGGGCCGATTGATATTTGGGCTTATCTACAGACTTATATCGTACAGGTTATTCCCAATCTGGTTATTTTTAGTGCCATTATCTTCGTACTCGTAACATTGACAAGAAACGTATACGTTGGTTTTGTTGCCGTGCTGATCCTTATTATTCTTCAGGTGCTTGTTCAAAGTCTGGCAAACAACATGGACAATCGTTTTGTCGGTGCATTGATCGATCCGTTTGGCGATAGTGCCATCTCGTATTATACTCAGTACTGGTCGCCAGATGAGAAGAATGTCAACAATCTGCCTTTTACCGGAGCAGTTATTTATAACCGCCTCATTTGGCTCGCTGTAGCAGCATTATTCATTGGTGGGTTTTACATGTTATTTTCATTTTCGCAACATTCGATTTCCTTTAAATCGTCAAAAAAAGGAGCTCGGTTGACAAAGAATAACTTTGACAGTATCTTCCGGATCAATTTGCCTAAGGTCAGCTATGATTTTTCGACATTTCATTATTTGAAAACGACATGGACAATGGCGCGATATGACTATCGCTATATCGTCAAAAATCCGGTATTTTTAATATTGACTTTAGTAGGAGTTTTGTTCATTATCTTGATGGCAAGCACCATTGGCTCGATATTTGGAACGTCGACTTATCCCGTTACCTGGAAAATGCTGATGATCCCGGGGAGTACGTTTAAGTTTTTCCTGCTGATCCTGACTTTTCTTTTTATGGGGCTTTTAGTCCACCGTGGAACCATTACGCGGATGGGGGGACTACTGGACACCACAGCAGCTCCCAACTGGGCTTTTATGGGATCTAAAATTATTGCCGTCCTGCTGATGCAGTTGACCCTGTTGGGCGTCGTGATCTTAACCTGTATGGCTTTTCAGGTTTACCATCGTTATTACAATTTTGAAATCAAACAATATGTGCTGCATTTGATGGTCTATGGTATGCTGTCCAATGTGGTATGGCTTTTTATTTCATTGTTTGTCCATACGGTTTTCAAAAACTACCTGGCTGGATTTTTTGTACTGCTGACCTTATTTATTGGATTGCCATTTTTGTCTATGGTCGGAGTTGAACAGGAAATCTATCAGTTTAATCAGGGGCCAGATCTTGACTACTCCGATATGGACGGGTTTGGTTATGTACTTCCCTTTTTAACGTATCGGATCTATTGGCTGCTCTTCGCGGTTGTTTTTGCTACGCTCGCACTATTATTGTGGCGGAGAGGTAGTTTTTCGGGCTTTAGGGAGCGTTGGGCTATTCTTAGGGCCAACTGGAGCCCGACGGCAGGTGCGATAGTGTTGATCGCTTTCTTAGGTTTTGTTGGTATCGGCAGTGCAATATACTACGAAAACCACGTCAAAAACCCCTATTATACAAGTTTGGATCATGAAAAACAGGCCGTCGAATGGGAAAAGAAATATAAGAAATATCAATATCGCCCGCAGCCACGCGTCGTGGATATTAAGTTTAATCTCGATATTTTTCCGGATACGCGTAGTTTTAAAGCAACAGCAGCGTATGTACTGAAAAATAAGACCAATATCGCTATCGATTCTATTTTTGTCAATTATAATGATTACGATTATCAATTTTCTTTCAATGTGCCAAATAAGCTGCTTTCTGCCGACGATATATATAATTTTAATATTTATAAGCTCGATAAGCCCATGGCTCCGGGAGATTCCATTGTGTTGAAATTTAGTACGGAAAGTCCAGCCAATACCTGGATAAATGAAAAGTCACCAGTGAAAGGAAATGGTACTTTTATCAATAATATGCTTTTTCCGAATATAGGCTATCTGGACCGGGGCGAGCTGGTGGATAATGATGTGCGCAAGAAGTATGGTCTACCGTTTCGAAATCGGATGGCCCCGCAGAGTGATCGAAGAGCACTGCAAGATAATTATATCTCCAACGATGCGGATTGGATCCGTTTCGAAGCTACCGTAAGCACCGCTAAAGATCAGTTGGCTATTGCCCCGGGATATCTGACGAAGGAATGGGAAAAAGATGGCCGCAAGTATTATCAGTATAAAATGGATTCAGAGATCCTCAACTTTTTTGCTTTTAATTCGGCGCAGTATGAAGTCAAAAAAGACGAGTGGAATGGTGTTAACCTCGAAATTTACTACCACAAAGGGCATATCTACAACCTCGATCGTATGATGGCTTCTAGTAAAGCCTCTCTGGCTTACTATACGAAAGAATATAGTGCCTATCCACATCGGCAATTGCGTATTATTGAATTTCCGCGTACCGCTGGAACGTTTGCGCAGTCTTTTGCCAATACCATTCCTTTTTCTGAGGCAATCGGTTTTATTGCCGATGTTGATGAGAAGAAGGATGATGCAGTTGATTATCCTTATGCAGTAACAGCACATGAGATAGCCCATCAATGGTGGGCCCATCAGGTGGTAGGGGCTAATGTGCAAGGCGCGACCTTATTGTCCGAAAGTATGTCTGAATATTCATCGCTCAAGGTTTTGGAAAAAAGATATGGCAAAGGGCAGATGCGTAAGTTTCTTAAAGATGCACTCGACGGCTATTTGCAGGGGCGAAGTGCCGAAAAACTAGGCGAGAAGCCATTGATGTACAATGAAAATCAAATGTACATCCATTACCAAAAAGGGTCTTTGGTGCTTTATGCGTTGAGCGATTACCTGGGAGAGGATGTTTTTAATCGTACTGCGCGAGCTTATTTGCAACGCACAGCTTTCCAAAATCCGCCATACACAACCTCAACCGAGTTTGTGGATAGCTTTAGGCAGGTAACTCCAGACTCACTGCGTTACCTGATCAAGGATATGTTTGAAACGATTACTTTGTATAACAATAAAGTTGACAAAGTGAGCGCCAAGAAACTTAAAAATGGCAAATATCAGGTTGATATTCAGTTTGAAGTTTCTAAATATCGCGTGGATGGCAATGGGAAAAAGAGCTATATCGACGCAGGGGGGCAGGCGCTGTCATTTAAAAAATCAGATCGGCTGACAATAAAGTCTTTGCCTCTTGCAGATTATATTGAAGTTGGTATTTTCTCCAGTAAAAAAGGTAAAGGTGGAAACAACCGGCAGGAACTTTATCTCAAAAAGCATAGAATTGATCGGATCAATAATACCCTGACGCTAGTTGTTGATCAAAAGCCCGAACAGGTAGGCATAGATCCTTACAATAAACTGATTGATATTGAATCCGATGACAACAGGAAAGAGCTATAGAAAAGGTTGTCAAATAGAAAAGGATATGAAAATCCTCATCGCAAGATGAGGATTTTTTTATTCGGGCAATTTTGGAGTCATCATACGTTGTTGCGTACTACCACTGATCGCTCCCAGAAATTTAAGCACAGCGTTAATCTCTTCATTCGTAAGGTTTAGCTTTTTCAGCTTTGCCGAATGTATAGGCCTTGTTTTTGGGTCTATCGTAACGCTGCGTTGTATTGGTTCGGGATTACCGAGATTATAGAGCTGTACGACATCTAACAGCGTTGGAAAATTACCGTGGTGCATCCAGGGGCCAGTTAGCGTAATCTCCCGCAATGAAGGCGTCCGGAATGCGCCTATGTCTTCCTGTTTACCGCTAATATGGTAATGGCCGAAATCCTGCTGCTTGGTACCATATAACGTCTGTCCATCGTTGTGAAACTGATTATCTGAAAATAAAGGCGTATTGTGACAGTTGATACAGCGTGCTTTTGTCCGAAAAAGATGCAGCCCCCATACCTCTTCATCCGTCATAGCATTCTTATTTCCCTGAACAAAGCGGTCAAACTTGCTGTTATAACTACGAATGCCCCTTTCAAAAGTTGCAATCGCCTGTTGAATACGCAAGATACTGACCGTGCTGTCTCCAAAGGCCGATTGGAACAACGGTGCATAACCAGCGATCTCCTGAATATGGCGCACAGCTACTTGGTGGTCGGTGTTCATCTCCACACTGTCGGTCAGCGGAAATAATACCTGCGCTTCCAAGGAAGATGACCGTCCGTCCCAGAAGAAGGAGCGGTAGTAACCGACATTGTAGAGGGGCATGGCATTTCGTTTTCCTACCCGTCGACTATGTCCATGGGCCAGACTCTTGCCATCGCCCCAGCCCAGTTGCGGATCGTGACAGCTCACACAGGCCAACTGTTTTGTTGCCGAAAGCCTGGGATCGAAAAACAATATTTTTCCCAGCGCCGACTTTTCCTTGCTAAACGGATTATCGGCAGGATATTGAACATTGGGCAAGGTGCCAATATCGACAAAATTTACCTTTACATCATCGTCCAGATGTGGTTTCGGCCATCGCTTGCTATCGCCGGAGGAATATAATTTGCGCCATAAGGCAATATCAGGAATATCCTGATCCTGCACAAAAGACAGTAAGATCAGGATGACTCCCAATGAACCAAATACAAGTAATCTTCGTATCATTTGTTGTTTACAATTCTAACGCTTTGGTGCTTAATTTGTATTTACGGGTTACTTTATTGGATCCACCGATCGCTGTCTCGTTAAAATTCACCTCTAGGTCGATTAAGCCTTGTTTTAAATCATACGTCCCCGCACCACTGATACCGATTTCGAAAAATTCCATATCTTTCCGTTCTGTGGCAGATTCGGTTTTCTTGTAGATTTTTACCTGTTGCTCCTTTACAGTCACTTTGCCGAGCTGGTCGTTATGCTGATCTGGTAAGAATTGCAATACCTGGTCCACATTGATACCTGCCGTTTTAATATTTGTCGTACCGATCTTATCGCTATATAGTGTGACCATCTGGAAAAGATTGACGCCACTATCTGTTACATAGGGATTCGTAAATCCCATATAGGTGGTGTCGGTTGTGGACACTGTAGGATAATGTGCCCGAATACGTTTTCCCCAGGTTTCTGTGGCGTCATCAAAACGGTAGATATATAGTTCAAAATAAGGATCTGTACTGGTAAAGGTAGCTATAGCATTGTTGTCCGGCTTAGGAACATATTCGGGTTCTGGAGCCACATTACTATCTTTACTACAGGAGATGGTGGAAAATAGGATACTGCAGATAGTGACGAATTTGGATAACTTAAGGATTGCTTTTAAACTGTTCATGTCGTATTTTATTAATTTGTATTTTAGTGTTGCTGATTAATATTAATAGCCAGGATTCTGTATCATGCGCTTATTGGAAAGCACCGACTGCTTTGGGATGGGCAATACCATATGATCATTTGGAAAAGTGACGTTACAGTTTGTCCCTGTACAGTCATTGCGCTTAACAGATAGCCCCCTGCGCATCAAATCAAGGTATAAAAGTCCTTCAAGACAAAGCTCACGGCGACGTTCGTCAAGGATCTCATTGATCAACAGATTTTTTGTATTGAAAACGTAAGCTCCGAGCTTCGGATTACCGCGGAGTCGGATGGCATTCAAACTCAAAACAGCCTCATCGGTATAGCCTAGTTCAGCTGCTGCCTCCGCGTGAATCAAGTACATTTCCGAGAGGCGGATCAACTTGACACTAGTTACTGCCGTTTGTAGTGTTGGATATTTAAATATCCCACCGGCTGCTCTTACATCATCTTGGCCAAACAGTCCGAGGAGATCCTGACTTGGCCTAAACTGATAATAGGAATTACTGGCCTCCTTGACATAGTAACTACCGATTGAGTTGCCGGAATAATTGCTCGGAACGGCCAGCTCAAGAATAGATTCTTTGGTATTGGCCTGTTTCCAGCTGTCGATGTACTCAGCATGGTTATAAAGGGAATAGTTTGCTTTGAGCAGTTCGGCGCTGAAGGCATAAGCCTTTTGCCAATCGTTGCGATTGAGGGCCAGCCTTGCCTGAAGCGCTTTACTTGCCTGTAGGCTCATGTATATTTTGGCATTGCCCTCAAATACGGTTTTGCTATTGGCAAATAACGAATCAGCCAGATTCAGATCACTTTCGATATGTTGGTATACTTCTGCCACGGTAGAACGTGCTATTTGTGCATCTTTGGGGAGAATTGTGCTTTTGGCAAGTATGATACCCATATGCGAAGCATCCTTTGTATAAAGATAGGGCTGCGCATAGAACTGTACGAGATCAAAATGAACCAATGCCCGCAAGCCATACGCCTGCGCCATGATATGGTTGCGTTCAAGTGTACTGATATTGGTTATTGCCGGGACGCGTTTGATGATATTATTGATGGCATTGAGCAGCGTGTACTGATAGCTGTATAGTTTGTTCATCGTATCATTGTCAGCATCAGTCTCAAATGAATAGACATCTAACAGCGTTGTTCTACCCGCTGCGGCAAATGTCAAATTGCCACCGAGTAGATCGGGGTAAACCATGCGTACACCATTGTAGTAGTCCGACTGAAATAGGTTGTTGTACACCCCTGCAAGGGCTGATTTTGCTCCCTGCATATCGGAGAAAATAAGGTCTACCGAAACCTCGTTTTCCGGTTCTTTATCTAAGAATTTTGAGCAGCTCATTGTGCTCCAGGCCAAAAGGAAAGCAACACTTAGTGTCTTTATGTTCATAACTCGAATTATTGAAAGATTAAAGTGTGGTTCGTAAACCAATCGAAAAGTTACGTGTCTCAGGATAGATAAATCGGTATTCGCGGATGCCGTTTCTGCCCGCCGGACTTTTGTCTTTGAACCAATAGAATACATTGGTTACATTGAAGCTCAATGCTGTCTGTCCTATACCCATCCGTTTCATTAAACGATCGGCCAAACGATAGCTTAAGGAAGCGTTGCTTAGCTTGATATAGGTCATGCTGTACAAATAGCGGGAAGAGTTATTAACTGGTGAGCTGGAGTTTAGCTTTGGAATTGCCGTGATATCGCCCACCTGCTGCCATCGATCCAGCAAATTGACCGACATATTGGAGTTTGACAGACTATTTCCATCCCGTAAATAGGTTGTGGCTACAAACTTGTTGCCACCAAGATTATATTGTAAATTGAGCGTAAGCTGAAATCCCTTCCATCCCAAATTGTTAATAAGACTACCCTGAAAATCGGGCATCGCATTCCCCAGCAATTGGTAGGCGCTCTGCCCCATAGCCCGTATTTCGGTTCTGTTGACCACATCACCATTGGGGGTGTAGAAACCTTCCTCCCCGGTATTGGGATCTACGCCGGCCCATCTGATCCCCCACAATGATGTAGCGCTGTATCCTACCCGCTGGCCTGCACCTATGTTATCTGAGGAGTTTGCAGCATACAGCTCAATCAATGGATTATTAAACGAAGTCACCTTGTTTTTATTCCAGCCACCGATAAGTGTACTGTTCCATGTGACCTTGGACTGTTTTAACCATTGGTAGGCAACGCTCAAATCCAGTCCTTGATTGTACATGTTTCCTGAATTGAGCGGCATACCACCATAACCTGTTTCCAGTGGCACACTGATATTTGCGATCAGATTGCGGATATTGTTTCGGTATAAATCCAGTGCCACACGTAACCTATTGAAAGCATTCAGGTCAACGCCAACATTAAACTTGATATTCGTTTCCCAGCCTAAGTCCGGATTTTCCGCCGCAGAAGAAGATGGGCTTGCACTTATCTGTCCGCCATAGGTCACATTGTTGAATTTGTATAAACCTCTCGACGCATAGGATCCAATCCGCGAATTGCCTGTCGTTCCGAAGCTACCGCGTAAACGCAAAAAGTCTATTGCCTGAATGGCTTGCATAAATTTTTCATTGCTGATATTCCATCCCAATCCAAGCGCTCCATTCAGCGCCACCTGTTTGTCGCCACCAAACATAGACGACTGATCTGCACGGCCACTGAGAGAAGCATAAAATCGCTTGTCATAGTCGTAGTTCATCTGGACATAGTTGGATACTGTCGCGTCCGAGATTTTCGACGAAGAAGACGTCTTGGTGCTTGCGAGCCCGATTGCGATGACGCGGTCGTAGGTAAATCCGCTACCCTGCCCAACTAGTAAATTGCTGTATTGATCTTTTAGCTCCATCCCCGCAATTCCGACAAAGCGGTGTCCACTTCGCCATTTTGGACTGTAGGTAAGCTGTAGCATGGAAGTCCAGCTGTATGTCGTTCGGTCATTGATGCGCAGACGCCCATCTTTGGCAATGGAGGCGCCGGCGATACCCGAAAGAAAAGTTTCCTGCTTGGACTGCAGCATATTTCCGCCTATCGCTCCGCGCAAGCTTAGAAAAGGTAAAAGTGCATATTGCAGTTCGATCCGTGCGGTCCCTGTAAAAGCCAACGCTTTATCCGTATTTTCGGCTAATGCTGCGACTGGATTGACGAGGCCTAAGAAGGTGCTGTAACTTCCATCTTCCTGATAGGGGGTTATATTGGGCGGCATATAAGCGGCATTGGCGAATTGGTCGAGACCTTCCCGCCGCATCAGTGCCGGCGATATGGTGGTGGTCATTTGAAGCCTGTCGCTAAACTGATTATAATAACGTATAGAGCTTGTGTATTGCTTCAAACCATTTCCAGGACTGGCGTTTTGCTGATTACGGTAGCCCATGGAAAGATAATATGTATCTTTACCTTTCCCGCCCGAAAGAGACAGATTGATATTATCATAACGTGCATTACGTGACGTCAGTCCAAACCAGTCGGTATCGATGGTGTTGCTACCTGCCTTTTTTGAGGCATCAGTTGCCGTTGAGCCCGTATTTATATAAAACTCTCGCAGTAATTCGTAGTATTGCGGTCCGGAGAGTAATTTCATTTGGTTGATAAACGTGGAGACCCCGGTATTGTAAGAGGCTGTTAGCTGTGCCTTGCCACTGCGACCAGATTTGGTCGTGATCAAAATAACACCATTTGCCGCGTTTGCGCCATAGATTGCTGTTGCGGCAGCATCCTTAAGTACTGAAATGGATTCAATATCCAATGGGTTGATTCCTGCGATCGGATTCAGCAAGGTCTCCCCCGTGAATAGTGAATTGGCATCGCCTATTTCCTGTTCTTGTACAACAACACCATCAACAACGTACAGCGGCTGCGAAGAGGTCGATCGTCCGGTATTGCTTGTTAGGTTTGTCAGTGTTCCCTGGCCGCGAATATGAAGCTTAACAGGGGTGCCTAGGGAAGTGCTGGGTTCGACATATAATCCCGGCACTAGTCCTTCCAGCATTTTATCTACGCTTTCTATTGGCCGGTCGGCTTGCAAATCCTTGGCGCTGATCGTATACACACTCCCAATCATCTCTTCGCGTAGTTTCGGTGCTTCGTAGGTGCTGCTGACAAATACTTCCTCAAGTTGTTGATCTAATGGAACCAGTTTGATCCGCTGAAATGCGGTATCCACCTTAATGTCGTAATTTTGATAGCCCAAGTAACGTATTCCAATTTCCTGGCCGCGATTTTCAGCTGCGGTCAGTATGCGATATCGTCCTAAACTATCAGTGCGATAGGTTTTGTTTTCTTTCCTAAGTATTAGCGTCGCTCCGGCCAATGGCAAGCCTTTTTTTGCATCTGTCACTACACCGTTGAGCAATATGGGCTTAGCTGCCTTGCTGACGGCAATAACGTTAGAGCGTTTGATTCGCTGAAAGCGCAGCTGATGTGTCGATGCTAGCCTAGACAAATACGTGTCTATGTTCTCTTTGGCCGTGGGAAGAGGAACACGGCGCTGCAGTCCGATGGAAGCGTCGTAGGAAAAATGTACGGCGTGCTGCTGGGTCAATAATTTAAAAGCAGTTTCCAAGGTTCCTTGCCCGGGCGTGCTTTGTGCGGAAACGGCCCCAGCGGATAGTAGGAAAATGGTGTTCAATAAGAAGGTTCGTCTTACTGTTTCTTTAATAAAGCACATACGTATCTTTTGCTATTTTTTTTGATGACAATTCTTTTGAAAAACAAATCGCGGCGAGTGCAGCCTCAACAGGCAGCTTCTCAAAATGCCCGGTATATCTCCATCGCGCATCGGGTTTGCGGAGGGAGAGGTGGATGCCATAATATTGCGTCATTTTCCGGGCGACTTCAGCGAAAGGAGCATTTTGAAAATGTAAAATACCTTCCGGAAAATTATTGATCTGTGTGGGCGCAAATTTATCGAGATGGATATTCGTAGTGGTGACATACCCCTGTTGCCCAGGATTGAGCAGAATTTGTTTTTTATTGTTGCGGTTGGTCAGTTTAATCTTTCCGGAAAACAAACTTACACGGGTGTTTTTTGAATCAACTTGCTCCACCAAAAATTGTGTCCCCAATACCGTCACTAAGGCATTATCTGTTTTTACTGCAAATGTGCGGCCTGCGTTTTTTGAAATATTAAAGTGTGCATCACCGTTCAGCAGAACACACATGGTATCCTTACTGAAATGTTTTGGATAATGTAGTGTACTTCCACCCATCAACGTAATCTGGCTTCCATCACTGAGGTTAACCTTGATCATTCTGCCATTTTTGGTAGCGACATGAAGCCATTCTTCAGTAGAGGTAGGATGTAAGGCGAGCGTAGGTTGAGTCGTGCCTTTAAGAAAAATCTGATGGAATGAAAATGCACCGATGAGTAGGATAGAAGCTGCAGCAATCCATCGCCATTTTCCTCCTAGCTGATGTGTTTTTGCAGTTGCTTTGCTTTCCAGCTTTGCAAATAGTTTATCTTTTTCAACTTGCAATTCCCCTTCGCTGATATGCACGTTTAGGGCATCCAACATCGTCCTTGCTTCAGTAACAAGATGTAATTTATCTGGATTTTCTGCAATCCATGTCGTCCAAAAATGAATTTCCGCTCGTTTTGCGTTTCCATTGTGATAAGACACAAAACTCTCATCGGTTACTAAATCAACGCTATCGTTGTAAATTTTTTTCATGTATATATGAGTGTAGAGGAGAGAAATCCAGTTTTTTACCGGATTATTTTTCATTTTTTTTCTTTAAAACCTTAATGGCTTCATAAACAAGGTTATAGATTGTTCGTTGACTATTTCCAGTTTCAGATGCAATTTGTTCATAAGACTTGTTTTGAAAAAACCTGAGATCAATCACCTGTCTTTGTTTCGGGGTGAGGGATTCCAAAGCTTGAATTAAACGGGTACTCGCTTCGCGAATGGATTCCTGTTGTATGAGGACCGTCTCGTGTGAAGGAGCATTGTCATTGGACCGATAATTTGTTATCGCCAATTTTTCATCCAATAACCGACGGTCATTCAGAATACGGCGCAACCATGTCATCAAATATGATTTGATATTATCGACAGGAGGCAGGCGGTCACGTTTTTCCCATAATTCTAAAAATAGATGTTGTATACCATCTTTTACGGCTTCACGCGAATATCCTAGCATCATGCCATAGGCAAAAAGCTCTCTGTATACTAAGTCATATAAGGATTCAAAGGCCTCACTCGACCCTTTCAATGTAGCTATCCAATGTTGTCTCATGGTGTGAATGGCGCAAATCTACATTTTTATTTAGAATAATTACAAATAAGATTGCTGTTTGGATCGCGCTTGAATGGATCTATTCGCTTCTTGCTGTTGATATCACGTGGCTTAGATCAAACGTATTTCTCATTCTTCCCGTCGATTAAATTTTGACTATTGTTAAAAAGTTGCAGCAAAAGCCTTAAAGGTCAATAGCGTATGATTGGCGGTTGGTGCGTTCAAAGACGATTGCTAGTTAAGCAGATTGAATGGTCGGTTTCGATGGTTCTTTTGAGATCGTTTGCGTAGAAAAAATAGTAGAATACATTCGTAAAAAGCTATTTTTAACTGGTAACCAATTTTTAAAAAGTAGCAGATAAACCTAAGGTGTCATTTCATAGCATGCTGGTTATAGAAATGAGCTTAAGAATTTAAATGAATATTTTATGCTCGAATTTTATGATAAGAATTGAAAATAAAACGATTGGAACGAGTTGCCTGATCGCTTATATGACCTTGACTAGCTGTTTATTAGCATTCGGACAGAATTACACTTCTGAGGTGTGGCGTCCGGATCTTGGAAATGGAAAATTTAAAAATCCTATTATCCATGCCGATTATTCCGATCCGGACGCGATCCGTGTAGGGAAAGATTATTATATGGTTTCCTCCAGTTTTCATCACAGTCCAGGCCTTCCCATTCTACATTCCAGAGATATGATCAACTGGACGATTGTAGGTCATGCGCTGCAGCGGCAAGTGCCCGAAGCAGTATTCCGTAGCGTGCAACATGGCGGAGGAGTATGGGCACCTTCTATTCGATACCACAATGGCGAGTTTTATATCTATTATCCCGATCCGGATTTTGGAATCTATCAAATAAAAACAAAGGATATCCGGGGGACATGGTCAGCACCAACGTTGGTTTTCCCAGGAAAGGGATTGATCGATCCCTGCCCGTTTTGGGATGAAGATGGTCGTGCTTATTTAGCTTATGCCTATGCGGGGAGCCGTGCAGGCTTGAAAAGTGTTCTGGCAATAGCAACGATGAGCGCTGACGGAACTCGTGTATTGGATCGCGGTATAATTGTTTATGATGGGCATGAATTGGACCCTACAATTGAGGGACCCAAAGTATATAAGAGGAATGGATACTATTTTTTGTTTGCACCAGCGGGTGGGGTTTCCACGGGCTGGCAATTGGTTTTGCGTTCGAAAAATATTTATGGGCCCTATGAGCGTAAGGTGGTTATGGCGCAGAACAAGTCGGCAGTTAATGGTCCGCATCAGGGTGCTTGGGTAGATACTCCTTCTGGGGAGGACTGGTTTTTCCACTTTCAGGATAAAGAAGCCCTAGGACGTGTGGTGCATCTTCAGCCGATGGTCTGGAAAGAGAATTGGCCCATCATCGGCGAGGATAGCGATGGAAATGGCATAGGTACCCCCGTGACGACCTATAGAAAACCTAACGTCGGAAAGCAGGTCTCTGCTTCGGTCAATCCTCGGGAATCTGACGAGTTTGAGTCTCCTCATTTAGGATTGCAGTGGCAATGGCAGGCTAATCCGGATGGCACTTGGCTTATGCCATCACATGAGGGTAAGCTCCGGCTCTATAGCCAACAAGAGCCTCAAGGAAGTAAAAACCTAATGTCGGCGCCTTATATTATGACGCAAAAGTTTCCTGCAGAAAATTTCAGTGCGACAGCAAAAATACGACTGCGTCCCAATGAGAAGGAACTTGGTGAAAAAGCAGGACTGGTGGTGGTCGGTGAAGATTATTCCCAGCTTTTTATACGTAAAGATAAAGGTCAATTTCAACTTTACTCTGGTCGTTGTTCAGGGGCCTATGCTGGTCATGCGGAAAATGTGCAGTCCGTTTCTTCTTTGCCGGATGACTTTGTGTATATCCGTGTAGTAGTCAAAGATGGAAATTCCTGTCAATGGTCATATAGTTTGGATGGCAAAAGTTATATACCCGTTGGAGGTCAATTTGAGGCTAAGCCAGGGAAGTGGGTTGGTGCAGCATTAGGCCTCTATGCAAGTAGAGAAAAGCACAGCAATGATAGTGGTTATGCTGAAGTAGACTGGTTTAGAATAGAAAAATAAGGATGCTGCTATCCTACTTTAGTCTTATTGACCGTTTAGGGTAGTTAAAATTGTATGATAATATAATAAGCTCAGCAATAGGGTTTATGCTAAAAACACACTCATGAAGAGAAAAATAAATGTATTTAAGATGCTGCCTGTCGGCCTACTGTTGGGTATACTGTTCACCGCGCTATGTGGGCGGGCTGCTCCTCCCGAATTGATTACAGTAGACCAACAGGGAAAGGGTGATTTTACAAGTATACAAGCTGCAGTAAATTCAGTTCGTGCTTTTCGCGGTGAACAGGCCGTTCGGATTTGGATCAGGAAAGGGATTTATCATGAAAAAATAGTGATCCCAACGTATATCGAAAATATTGAGCTTATAGGTGAGGATGCTATCCATACCAAGATTGTTTTTAATGATTATGCGGGTAAGCAGGTTGACTGTCCAGATGAGCGAGGGGATCTTACGCTTGGGACATTCAGTAGTTATACCTTATTGGTTCGTGGAAGTAGGGTGCTCATCAAGGATTTAACGATCGAAAATGCAGCTGGTCCAGTGGGGCAGGCGGTGGCACTTCATCTGGAAGGTGACCAGATAGCATTGGTCAACTGCCGTCTTTTGGGTTTTCAGGATACTTTATATCTGGGTAAAAGCGGCGCAAGGAGCTATTTTTTCGATTGCAGTATCAGCGGAACAACAGATTTTATTTTCGGGCCGGGCATTGCATTTTTTCAGCAATGCCGGATTCTATCCCTGCGAAATTCGTATGTCACAGCTGCTGCTACACCTCAGGGGCAAAAGTACGGTTATGTCTTTGAGCAGTGTGATTTTGTCGCTGCAGATGCAGCTGTCGATAAAGTATTTCTCGGCAGACCATGGCGTCCCTACGCCAATACGGTGTTGGTAGATTGTACTTTGGGAGCTCATATTGTTCCTGAAGGGTGGAATGAATGGAAGGGTGATAGCTTGTTTCCAGATAAGCATAAAACCGTGTTTTACGCCGAATTGGGATCGAAAGGAGCCGGGGCATTGAATCTTTCCAAGCGTGTGGAATGGTCACATCAGCTTCCGGAAAAAAAACGGGATATATATAAGCTGGATCGTGTACTGGGCGATTGGAACGTTAAAAAGATGATCACGCCGTAGCTGTTGCACCAAAAAGGCGGTCGGTGTGATAAAGCAAAAAAGCGGATTTTCTAGCTAGAAAATCCGCTTTTTTGCTTTGTGCTCCCACCTGGGCTCGAACCAGGGACCAAAAGATTATGAGTCTTCTACTCTAACCGACTGAGCTATAGGAGCAGGTCTGTAATTTTGTCAATTTAAACAGCTGTTGTGCACTTTTGACGATGCAATTATCGATATTTGTATCGATATTTCAAAATAATTCGATGGAAAAAATTAAAAATATTGTTCTTGATTATGGGAATGTGATCTTTATGATCGACTTTGTGAAATTGAAAGATGCTTTTACTCAGTTAGGTATAGGGAATGTAGATGCTGTATTTGGACATCATGGTCAAAGTGCACTTTTTGATAATTTTGATAAAGGAAAAATTGATTCGGCTCAATTTCGGGATGGAATAAGAGAATTGACCCAAAATTCGGCATTGGCGGACGACGAGATAGACGCTGCCTGGAATAGCCTGCTGATTGGTGTGCCACAAGGTAATCATGAAATTTTACTTCAGTTGAAAGATCGATATCGGACCTTCTTATTAAGCAATAACAATGCTATTCACTATGCCTATTGTATGAATGATATCCAGCAGAAATATGGCGTTGCAGACAATGAAGTTTTTTTTGAAAAGACCTATTACTCTCATTTGGTGGGAATGCGTAAACCTGATGCGGAGATTTTTGAGTTGGTTATGACAGAACAACAATTGGACCCTGCAGAAACTTTGTTCATCGATGATAGTCCGCAGCACTTGGCAACAGCTAATCAGTTGGGATGGCATACGGCATTGTGTACCAAAGAGAAACCCCTGCAAATTTTACTGGAAGAATTCAAATTGATATAAAAAAATAATTTTGTTTCCCTTTTTAAAAATAATAGCTTACCTTTGTCCCACTTTAAATTTAAAAGCGGCGAAAGGAGGTATATATAACGCATGATTATCGTAAATGTAAAAGAAGGAGAATCTTTAGATAGAGCATTGAAACGTTTCAAAAAGAAATTCGAAAAAACTGGAGTTTTAAGAGAGTTGCGTTCACGTCAAGCTTACGAAAAGAGATCTGTAACTCGTCGCATTCAAGTGAAAAAAGCGATTTACAAACAATCTTTGAATCAAGATCTAGCTAACTAGTTGATTCGTTGATAATTTCAAAATATAAAGGGAAAAGCAATGCTTTTCCCTTTTTTTTGTGCTTTTAAGTTTGTAATTTAAGCCATATAGCAAGGGAAAAATGTTGGAAAAGGAGTTTATTCGGTTTTTGCAAATTGAAAAAAGATATTCAGAACACACAGTTGTCGCTTATAAGCATGAGCTGGATCTGTTTCATTATTTTTTGGGTCGGGAAGGACTGATGGTGCAGGATATCGTGTACCGTGATTTGCGGCATTATTTTGCGCAAATGGTGGAATCTGGAAAGAATGCCAGCTCCGTAAACCGAAGCATGTCTGCATTGCGAACATATTTTAAATTTTTGCAACGTGAGGAATGTATTGCCAAAAATCCCATGACACTTATCAAAGCGTTAAAAACTCCTAAAAAATTACCGGTAGTTGTCGAAAAGGAAAAATTGGTGCGCTTATTGGATCAGATGGAGCAGGAGCAGGATGGATTTGAATCCTGCCGTGATTATATGGTGATGGAATTATTGTTTGGTACAGGCATCCGATTAGCGGAATTGTTGAAAATTAAAGAACAGGATATTGATTTTTTTAATAAAAACATTCTTATATTAGGTAAAAGGAACAAAGAACGCCTCGTTCCGATCAATAATCTTTTATTGAAAGAATTGAAAAACTATTTACAACAAAAAGCGACACAATTTGTTGATACTAATAATAGCTTACTGATCGTTACTAAAGAGGGGAAGCCGGCATACGCCAAGCTGATCTACGATATCGTACATCGGCAGTTGACACTTATTTCCACACAAGGTAAGCGAAGTCCTCATATTTTGAGGCATACGTTCGCAACGGCCCTATTGGATAATGGGGCAGATTTAAATGCAATTAAAGAGCTGCTGGGGCATGCAGGACTTGCGGCAACACAAGTATACACGCATAACTCAGCAGAACGATTGAAGTCAATTTATAAACAAGCTCATCCAAAAGCTTAAAAAAAGGAGGAAAAATGAACATTACTGTGCAATCTATTCGATTTACTGCTGATCAAAAGCTAATCGATTTTATTAAAAAGAAAACAGGAAAATTGGAGCAGTTTTTGGATTCCATTATTGGTGGCGAATGCTATCTGCGATTGGAAAATGTCGATGATGAGGCAAACAAAATTTCGGAAATTAAATTGAATATCCCAGGAAGTCAGCTTTTTGCAAAGGGGCAGGCAAAAAGTTTTGAAGAGGCAACAGATATTGCCGTGGAATCTCTTCGTAGACAGATAAATAAGCATAAAACAAAAACTAAAAATACCGTGATTAATAGTCGTAATGACGTTCTTGTAGTAGAGGAAGAAGAGGAAGAAGAATACGATTAAAAACGATTGAAATAAAGTTATTCATGTAAGAGGTCAGTATCAACTGGCCTCTTTTTTTATGGATAGTGAAGAATTAAAAGGCTTATTTATATTAAATCAAAATAATCTACAGTTTTAGTTGGATTGATTATAAATAATATTTATTTTTGATCGATTTAAATGATAAGCGAAATAAAAATGTCAGAATTGGTTTGTCCGTTAGCACAGGTGGAGGAAGTTTTTTCAACTACAACAGGTAAAGTCTATCAATGTAGCCGCAAAAATTGTTTCTGGTTGGAATATAATAAGGAGACTACTTCTTTCTCGGTATCTGATTTTTTAATGTTCAAAAAACGTATAGATGCCATTGATGTCGAACATATGCTTCATGACACTACCCGTTCGTCGGATTTCGAAATCATCATGCCCTTCCGTACGGAAAGATGTTTCATCTTAGCGGTAGAAGATGTGCTTCAGTTACGTGAATTATTAGACGGAGCTAAATTTATGATCGAGCTGAATAGCGTAATCAGAACGTGTCTTCAGGTTTCGCCATTTGCAGTTTTTGCGTAGTAAATACATCAAACGAATCGTATTAAGCTAATTTTTATTTTAAACAAGCAGTTCATACTGCTGTCCTTTCTCTTTTGTTGCCATACACTATTTTCAACAATAATGTCTCCAATCGTTTTATTGATCGCTTATCGAAAGTATTGATGAGCTGTATTTGTAATTGTATTGATTCTAAACAAGTTGTGCCCGCTTGGCCTAATTTAGACTGAATTCGTATTACATATTCTTGATACAAATTTTAAAGTTCTGCTGTATCTTTGTGATACAATCAGGTGAGGATGTGTTTCACCTGTGCATGTTTTAGAATTTAAACTTAAGGTAAATATGAAAGATTTATTGAAATTAAAATCTTCTTTGAAAGAAGAGATCGAAAATATATTGAATGCGCAAATTAAAGTTGAAGCTCACTCTTCTGCATTATATTTGGCTATGTCATCTTGGTGTGATGATCAAGGTTTGGAAAACGCTTCAGAATTTTTTGCAAAGCAATCCAACGAAGAGCGTGAACACATGTTGAAGCTTTTCAATTATATCAACAATCGCGGTGGACGTGCAATTTCTCCGGAGGTGATCGGTATTCCTCAAGATTTTGAGTCGTTCCGTGGCGTGTTTGAACAAACACTGGAGCAGGAAATGTTTGTTACTGAACAATTCAATAACATCGCTGATAGATGTGCGAAAGAAAAAGATTATGTTACTTTTAATTTTGTTCAATGGTTCTTGGCAGAGCAGGTGGAAGAAGAGTATGTAGCAAGACGCATTCTTGAATTATTCGATGTAATCGGTGAAGAAGGTACTGGCCGTTGGGAAATTGACAAACACCTTCTTAAAGTTAGTTTTCCAGGTGAATAGTAATTTTTAAAAATAGGTATAAAAAAGCGAGCTGTTTATCCGACAGCTCGTTTTTTTATATACAAAATCACAACTTTTTACGTTAATAGCTTAAGAATTCTTATATTGAATTGTATTATCGCAAAGTCTGTTTGATGGAACTAAGGGACGGGAATATTATCCGGTTAGTACTTTTTTTAGCTATAACGAACTTGTTTTTTTTACCTAAAAGCGCCTTAGGGCAGGTGTCAAAAAAAGAGGTGTATGGTATTGTTGTAGATACAGCAGGAAAACCGTTAAACGGTGTGAGTGTCCATCTGACAAGCTCTCGCGATACCTTGTTCTCATCAACGTCCAATACAGGTTATTTTCATTTCAGCCGTGTGCAAGGTAATGATATTCGTATCAGTTGTAGTCAGCTGGGCCTAAGTATATTGGAACGTAGCTATCCCTTGTACAATAGTACAACAGCGACATTGGATGTCGGAAAATTAACGATGTTCCCCCATGTATCCCTGCTGAAAGAGGTTGTTGTACTGAAATATAAACCTATCGTCTATAAGCAGGATACCGTTCAATTTAATCTGGATGCCTTCCAATTCGATCACCGCGCGCTGTTGGAGGAGGCTCTCAAAGCGTTGCCAAATGTTCAGGTTTCAAGGGATGGTTCTGTCTATGCCTTTGGCAAACCTATATCCTCCGTTAAGGTCGATGGAAAAAAATTCTTTGGCGGCGATGTGCTCACAGCAACACGCAATCTACCCGCAGATTTTGTAAAAAGTGTTCAGGTGATCGATTTTTATGGAGACGAGGCTACAGCAAAAGGAATTAAAAGTGCTGAATCGGAAAAGATCCTCAATATCGTCCTCAAAGATGATAAGAAGAAAATTACTTTTGGACAGGCCACATTGGGCGGTGGTTCGGCCGATCGTTATCTGGGTAGTGCTGGGCTGAACCGCTTTAATGATGGAAGAGAATATTCTATTATCACATCAGTAAACAATACCAACACAAACCTCTTTTCTTTTGGTTCCCCCAATGGTGGAGAGCGGGAGCGGGAAATGGGCGAACTTGCCGACTTTGCAGACCCTACAGATGGACTGAATAAAATCGGATCCGTAGGAGGCAGTTTTTCCAGTCCGCTTTCTAAAAATGTGACCGCCAGTGGTAAATATTCTTTTACGCAGCGGAATAATTACATCCAGGGAAATTCTTTGTTGCAGTCCATATACGGATATGGGAAAGGGGGGAATAATTTGATCAGCAATTCTGAAAACTACAGCATAAAATCGATTGATCGTACACACAAAATGGACTGGGACTTTGATATCAAGCTGTCTCCCAAAGATCAGCTTAAAATATCGCCCAAATTATCTTATACCAATGCTACAAGCAATACGTTGAAAGATAGGAGGATACAAAATAATTTGTTGAGTAGTACGGGTAACTATGATGCGGGCAGTAGCACGGAAAGTCCGGCGGCAGCTTTAGATCTTTTTTATGTCAGAAGTTTTACCAAACCGGGGCGGAAAGTGCTTTATACGTTGCATACTGACTTTAATTCGTTGGATAAAGACGAGGAAGTCCGCGACTTTAATAAAGCAATCGATAGTAGCTCAAATGTGCCCAGAATAACGGAGACGTATCTCAATCAAGGCGTCCGTTCCAGCAGTGAAAATAAAAATATCCAAAGTCGCCTGTCCCTGGTCGAACCCGTTGATTTAGGAGGGACTTTAGAAATCAATTACGATTTTGACTATACCAAGATTGATGCTAGACGTTCCACTTTTGACAACAACTTTGACAATGGACCTCTCTTGGTGGATTCGCTGAGTTTGAAGTACGACTATGCTTTTGCAAGCAATAAAGTCGGTATGGTTTATCGGCAAGATCTGAGTGACAAAGTGAAAGTGAGTTTCGGCTTTGCGGTTCAGCCTTCGGAGCTTACAGGAAGTTCAACAGACAAGCTGATAAAAACCTCTTATTCCAATGTGAACCTTGTACCTTCTGCCGGACTGAAATGGAAATTCAGCAAAGAGGAGGATCTTTCGATGGATTATTATGGGCGTAATAATCAACCGAGTTTCTATCAAATACAACCTGTGGTGGACAATACCAACACACAAAATATTGTGGTCGGAAATAAAGATCTAAAATCGGAATTTGCACATAGTTTTGTTTCAAAATACCGGAAATCAATGACACGCAGTGGTCAGTACTTTGAAGCTAGTCTTGCTCTTAATCTGGTGAATGATAAGATTGTTGCCAACCGTACAATTGATCCCAATTCGACCATACAAAAAACGACCTATCGCAACACAGAAGGATATTATGATGTTAAGAGTTATTATTTGTTTACAGCCTCGTTATTGTCCGATAACCTGCAGATGAGCTTGAACGGAAATGCCGATTATTATAACAATATCTCTTATGTAAACGATAAGAAGAGCTTTGGTGGACACTTCTTGTTTACTCAAGCGATTCAGTTTCGCTATACCTGGAGTGATATCTTCGAAGCCGAATTAAATGGTAACTATTCCTTGAACAGGGCGACATTTGATTGGCCTGTGCAAGATAATATCACCGTGCATTCGGGTATTGTTGGACTGGGATCTAAAGCATATCTGGGTACACATTTTACGATGGGACTTGAGCTTTCCCAAAAGTTTAACGCAGGATATTCAAGCTCGTGGAACAATATTAGCCCGACGATAATCAATGCGTATATGGAATATACTTTTGGACGGAATAACCTCGGTATGCTGCGTTTTCAGGGATTCGATTTAATGAACCAGAATACCGGGATTTCGCGTGTCGTCTTAGGAAATGACATTTTGGATGTCCGTAATAATCGACTGGCGCGTTATTTTATGCTTTCCCTTAATATAAGATTACAAAAATACCCTAAAAAATCATGATGAAAGCTGTTATTATTACTGCACCCGGTGGGCCGGAAGTTTTGCAAGTTAGCGATGAGGAAATGCCGCAGCCCGGACAATACGAAGTTTTAGTGGAAGTAAAAGCGGCAGGAGTCAATAGACCTGATGTGTTCCAACGTAAAGGAAGTTATCCTGCGCCAGCCGGAGTAAATCCTCGGATACCTGGCTTGGAGATTGCTGGTATTGTCGTTGAGAAAGGAAAGGATGTCACCGAGTGGAATATCGGCGACCGCGTCTGTGCACTCGTAGCGGGCGGAGGTTATGCCACCTATGCCAAAGTCTATCAAGGGCATTGTTTGCCTATTCCAGATCATCTGGATTTTGCCGAGGCAGCCTCACTTCCAGAAACCGTTTTTACGGTATGGGACAATGTTTTCCGACGGGGGAAATTGCAGACAGGTGAGCACTTTTTGGTACATGGTGGTGCTGGTGGGATTGGTAGTACAGCAATTCAGCTCGCTTCTTTGTTTGGTGCGGAAGTATATACGACAGTCAGCTCACCCGAGAAAGCCAGTTTTTGCGCATCATTGGGAGCCGTCAAAACTATAAATTATAAAACAGAAGATTTCGAGCAGCAGCTCAAGGGGCTGGGTGTGGATGTTATTTTAGACAGCATTGGTGGCTCATATTTTGAGAAAAATATCCGTCTCTTGAACCCCGATGGCCGACTGGTGTATATTAACGCGATGGAAAACGCAAAAGTTGAATTGAATTTGCTGCAATTGATGCAAAAACGCATCCTTTTAACTGGAAGTACACTGCGTTCGCGAGACCGCGAATTTAAGCAAATACTACGTGACGAGATCTGGTCTCAGGTATGGCCCAAGCTCAGTGCTGGACATTTTAAACCTTCTATATACCAAGTGCTTCCTTTTGCTATGGCCCCTGAGGCTCATCGGCTGATGGAAGACTCAAGCTTATTGGGTAAGATCGTCTTAAGCTTTTGATCGCTGAAAGTTGAGGGGAGTAGTGCCGGTTACGGTTTTGAAGTACTTGTGAAAGCTGGAGAAGTTTTGAAAACCGGATTCAAAACAGATTTGCTTCACCGTCTGTTTGTTTTCTATTAATAAATTGCAGGCTGTCTTCACGCGCATTTCGATCAGAAATTGAAAGAGTGTTTTTCCGGTCTGTGACTTGAAAAAGCGACAGAATGAATTTGGTGTCATACCCGTTAGCGAAGCAAGGTCCTGCAGCCGTATTTGGTCGCGGTAATTTTCACCTATAAAGTGCATCGCAACCTGCATACGGTTGGCATCCTGATCTTGCAGTTGGATGGTAAAAGTGGCGCTGGTCAATAAATCATGTTTTTCTTCGGCCGAAATGCACGTTAAGATCTCCAGTAAATGAATAATACGTGGTGTGCCGGTTGTCGTCAAAATAGCATCAATTAATTGCATAGTTTTTAATCGGCTATGCGCTGCTAATGAAATGCCTCTCTTGGATACCCGAATAAGCTCTTTGATGGCTTTATTTTCAGGTAAATTGATAAAATCATTTCCCCAGAAGTTTTCTTTAAAATGAATTACACGGATATCTGCGCATTCTGCTTTTTCCTGCTGCAGATAAATGGCATCAAACAGCCAGTAATGAGGTAAATTTGAACCCACCAGTGTGATGTCGCCCGATTCAAAACGCCTAACGCTATCACCAATAAATTGAGTACCTGAGCCTTTAGCAAAATAAATCAACTCCAGTTCTTCGTGATAATGCCAAAGGTTGTGGTATTGCGGGGTATTGTCTCTTCTGGCATTGAATGAATGCTCAGGGTTACTGTTTAAATGAAGCAGCTGTGCTTTCATAATTGTGAAATATATGCTGTAAAGTTACCAATTTGAGTTTGGATATGGTAATATAGCTTAATAATTTGATAATATACTTGAATGTTGTCTAGGATTTTTAAGCTTATTTTACATAAATAACTACTTATAACCATTTGAAAGATATGACGAATAAAAAGAGTTACACATTTGCCTTGATTTTGGTGACATCCTTATTCTTTTTTTGGGGATTTATTCATAACCTAGATCCAATCTTAATTCCGCATTTGAGAAATGCATTTAGTTTAACGCACTTTCAAGCTTCATTGGTCGATTCTGCCGTATTCATCGCTTATTTTGTGATGGCCATTCCTGCAGGTATTATTATGAAACGATACGGCTATAAAGCTGGCATTTTGATCGGATTGATCTTTTTTGCGATTGGCTGTTTTCTTTTTGTACCTGCTGCCAACACGATCAGTTATGTTTTCTTTTTAGGAGCCTTATTTGTTGTCGCCTGTGGTCTTACGATTCTAGAAACCGCTGCCAATCCTTACGTCGCTATATTGGGGGATCCGGCTTCATCGGCGCAGCGACTTAATTTTGCACAGTCCTTTAACGGTCTGGCAGCCTTTGTGGCTCCGATCTTTGGTGGGAAATTTATTTTATCTCATGAGCCTAAATCGCAGGAGGAACTGGCGCAATTGGCTGAACAGGCAAAAATGGCTTATATCCAGTCCGAAACAGCTTCTGTAAAATTGCCTTATGTGGTATTGGGTATATTGATTTTATTGATCGCAGCCTTGTTTTTCTTTACAAAATTGCCTGATATCAAAGATGCGGAAGAAGAAGGTAAGGCAGGTTTTTTTCATGCTTTTCGTCACACAAATGTTCGATGGGCAGTGGTGGCTCAGTTCTTTTATGTCGGAGCCCAGGTTTGTGTTTTAAGTTTTCTGGTATTGTTTGCTACGGAAGTTGCCGGCATATCGGGTAAAGAGGGGGCTGACTACGCCGGATTTGCCGGACTGGCTTTTATGCTGGGACGATTTATAGGTACATTTTTTATGCGTTTTGTATCCGCATCCAAACTGCTGATTATTTATTCCTTTATCGCCATCCTTTTATCCCTATTCGTCATCTTCGGATCAGGCATTCAAACCTTATATGCGCTAATTGGTATCGCTTTCTTTATGTCAATTATGTTCCCAACGATTTTTGCGTTTGGTGTACAGGGGATCGGAGCAGATACGAAGTCGGCATCCAGTCTGATCGTCATGTCAATTGTGGGCGGTGCTTTGTTACCTCCAATTTTGGGTTTTATCTCTGATAAAACAGGAAATTTCCAATATGGTTATTTTGTGCCTTTGGTTTGTTTTATTGTTGTTCTGTTGTTTGCCTTCCAAAATAGAAGGGTCAGTATTGTGGAAACTGAAAGTCTAAAATCACATTAAATTAGTTAAAATGAAAAGATATGTTATGGCATTGGATCTCGTGAATGATCCGCAATTGATCCGGGAGTATGAGGATTATCACCGTGAGGTATGGCCAGAAATAAAACGTTCGATTCTGGATGCCGGCGTTCTGCAGATGGAAATCTATCGTTTTGAAAATAGATTGTTTATGAATATGGAAGTGGGCGACGACTTTTCATTTGAGCGAAAAGCAGCTATGGATGAAGCCAATGAAAAGGTGCAGGAATGGGAGCAGCTGATGTGGAAATATCAGGCTGCAATTCCGGGGACAAAGCCAGGGGAGAAATGGGTAATGATGACTAAAATTTTTGAATTAGTATAATGATGGCTATACAGCGCTATTTACAGATCCATCCAATGGATAATGTCCTTGTCGCTTTACAAGACTTGGACGAGGGAACAACGATTGTTTTTAATGGTAAAGAATTTCCATTAAAGCAAGCTGTTGCTGCCAAACATAAATTTACCATCCAGCCCATGGAGCAAGATGCTGAAGTATTGATGTACGGAGTGTTAGTTGGAAAATTGAATATCCCTTTAAATGCAGGTGAACTTATTACCACTGAAAACTTGCGTCATGCTTCGGAAGATTTTAGAATGGGTAACCGGAAGACCTCTTGGACAAAACCTGATGTTTCGGCCTTTAAGGATAAAACGTTTAATGGTTTTCACCGTTCCAATGGTACTGTGGGGACGGCAAATTACTGGTTGGTTATTCCGTTAGTGTTCTGTGAAAACAGGAATGTAATGACTTTAAAAACTGCTTTTGAGGAGAAACTCGGCTATAAAGTAAAAGCAAATAATTATGTTTCCGAGGTAGAAGATTTGATTGAGCGCTATAAGTCTGGTGCGGATATTAACGACATCCTTAACCACGAGCTATTGGCGAATTCGAGTGGGGGAGAGCACGACCGTCTGTTCAAAAATGTTGACGGAATCAAGTTTTTAAATCACGAGATGGGATGCGGTGGAACGCGTATGGATTCGGATGCGCTATGTGGCCTTTTGGCTGGCTATATCACGCATCCAAATGTGGCAGGGGCAACCGTGTTGAGTTTAGGATGTCAGCATGCGCAGGCGTCAATTTTGAAGGCGGAGATCGAAAAACGAAGTCCTGGTTTCGATCGGCCTTTATATATTTTCGAGCAGCAGAAAGAGGGAACCGAAAGGGAACTTATGCAAAAGGCGATCAAAGCAACTTTTGCAGGGATGATGCAAGCCGATCAAAATGAACGCAGACCAGCTCCGCTGGACAAATTGTGTATCGGCTTGGAATGCGGCGGCTCAGACGGCTTTTCAGGCATCTCTGCCAATCCAGCACTAGGTTTTGTATCGGATATTTTGGTGACTTTAGGCGGTTCTGTGATTTTGGCGGAATTTCCAGAGTTATGTGGTGTAGAACAAGAGTTGAGTGATCGTTGTATCGATGAGCCCACAGCAGATCGTTTTATGTCGTTGATGCGTACATATAATGCAAAAGCCGAAGCGGACGGCTCAGGTTTCTATATGAATCCTTCACCAGGCAATATCCGAGACGGTTTGATAACTGATGCCATTAAGTCTGCCGGAGCTGCAAAAAAAGGAGGAACATCGCCTGTTATAGCGGTGGTCGATTATCCTGAACTCGCTAACCGCCCGGGATTAAACCTATTATGTACTCCTGGTAACGATGTAGAAAGTACCACTGCAGAGGTGGCAGCTGGTGCCAATATTGTCCTGTTTACAACAGGGCTGGGTACACCGACAGGAAACCCAATCGCTCCAGTGGTAAAGCTTTCGACCAATACTAAGACTTTTGAGAAAATGCCGGATATACTGGATCTAAACTGTGGTACGATCATCGAAGGAACAGAAACTATTGAGGAAGCCGCACACCGCATTTTGGATTATGTGATTGAAGTTGCTTCTGGCAGAATACAGCCAAAGGCCGTGTTGTTGGGGCAAGATGATTTCATCCCTTGGCGTCGAGGTGTTTCTTTGTAGCGATAAAATACCACAGGGCTTGCGCGGAAGCACCTGATGTTGGAAAAAATCGGTAAAGGAAGTACTTGCCGATAAATGAAAAAGTCAGGTGAAAAAGTAGATGCCTTTATTGGAAAGTAAAACGATTGAATAGTCATAAAAAGAATAGTCAACGCGAGAAATTTGTTGCATCGACAGATTAAGGAAATTTGGGGTTGACGCTAATAAGTAAATAGAAAATGGGAAAATTAGAACAAAAAGTAGCTGTTATTACAGGGGGTGGTAGTGGGATAGGCCGTGCGATCAGTTTGCAATTTGCTGCAGAAGGAGCAAAAGTTCATATTTTGGATTTAAATGAAGAGGGGGGCAAGGCTGTGGTTACCGAGATCTTGGCTTCGGGAGGACAAGCTGTGCTTCATCGGTGCAATGTGACTGATCAGCAAGAAATTACTTCTATAGCACAAAATATCGGAAAAATTGATATTTTAGTAAATAATGCTGGCATTGCTCATGTTGGTAATTTAGAAAATTGTCAATCAGAAGATTTTGACCGTGTTTTTAACGTGAATGTCAAAGGCGCTTATAATGCATTGTCTGCTGTGGTGCCTTTGATGAAAGCACAAGGTTCAGGAGCAATCCTTAATCTCGCTTCAATTGCGGCATGGGTGGGTATCACCGACCGTTTCGCGTATTCGATGAGCAAGGGCGCTATCCATGCGATGTCGATGTCTGTTGCACGAGATTACATGGCCTATGGGATTCGTTGCAATAGTATTTCCCCTGCGCGTGTACATACACCGTTTGTGGATGGATTTATTGCAAAAAATTATCCAGGCAAAGAGGACGAGATGTTTAAAAAGTTATCGGCAAGCCAGCCAATAGGCCGTATGGCACAACCGGAAGAAATTGCAAAATTAGCCCTTTTCTTGTGCAGTGATGATGCAGCCTTTATTACCGGAAATGACTACCCGATTGATGGTGGTTTTATTAAATTGAATAATTAATAAGCTAAAAATAAATATCTATTATCTCAATACTATAAACATGAAATTAATACGTTTTGGAGCTCAAGGCAAAGAGAATATCGGTGTTCAGATCGATGGCGTAAATTACGATGTAAGCGCATTTGGTGGTGACTATGATGAACAATTCTTTGCAGAGAATGGTATAGCTCGTTTAGAAGAATTTGTAAAAGCAAATGATGGTAAGTTGATTGAAGTTCCCCAAAGCGAACGTATAGGAGCACCATTTGCCCGCCCATCCAAAATTGTTTGTATTGGATTAAATTATTTAGATCATGCCAAGGAAACAAATGCTCCTATTCCGGCCGAACCAATCATCTTCATGAAATCGACCACATCGTTGATTGGTCCATATGACGACGTAATGATTCCAAAAGACTCGTTAAAGACCGATTGGGAAGTCGAATTTTGTATTGTCATAGGTAAGAAAGCATCGTATGTAGAAGAAGGTGAAGCGTTGGACTATGTAGCCGGTTATGTATTGCACAACGATGTTTCTGAGCGTGAATATCAGCTGGAACGCGGTGGTACATGGGATAAAGGAAAAGGATGTGATACTTTTGCACCTATGGGACCTTTTATGGCGACAAAAGAGGAGATCAAAGATATCAACAACGTACGTCTATGGTTAAAGGTAAACGGAAAAACCTATCAAGATGGAAATACGAAGGATCTGATCTTTTCGGTAGCACATGTTGTATCGTATGTATCTAAATTTATGACCCTGTTGCCTGGCGACGTTATTTCAACCGGCACACCTGCGGGAGTAGGTTTAGGGTTTAATCCGCCTATTTATTTGAAGCCTGGCGATGTGATCGAATTAGGAGCCGATGGTCTTGGTGAATCCCGTCAGACTGTTGTCGCCTATTCAAAAAACTAATTGCTCACAAGTTTTCTTTTCATTATGCGTATAGATACCCATCAGCATTTCTGGAAATTCGATCCAATTAGATATAGTTGGATTACAGAAGAAATGCAAGTTATAAAACGTGATTTTACCCCTTTAGATATTCAGTTCTTGCTGGAGCGGAATGGATTTGGAGGAAGTATTGCTGTTCAGGCGCAAGAATCTGACGAGGAAACCGCTTATTTGGTTCAATTGGCCCACGATTACTCTTTTATAAAAGGGGTTGTGGGCTGGATAGATCTTCAGGCTCAAGATATCCGCCAACAATTGGACGCGTATCAGTCGACTGCAGTCATCAAAGGATTTCGTCATGTTGTTGAAGGGGAAGCGGATCCCGATTTTCTCATTCGTCCGGCAGTTTTAAATGGGCTGAAAGCTTTGGCGGACTATGGTTACACATATGATCTGCTTATTCGCCCACGTCATTACGCTTCAACGCTCGCTTGTGTACGACAAAATCCCGAACTTCAGTTTGTGTTGGATCATATTGCAAAGCCACCCATCAAATCAAAGGAATTTGATGAATGGTCAGTATTTATTGATGCACTTGCCGCTTTTCCGAATGTCGTATGTAAAGTTTCGGGGCTAGCTACAGAGGCCGATTGGGAGGGGTGGAAGCTGGATGATTTCAAACAATATGTGGAACATATATTTTTATGTTTTGGGAAGAAACGTATCATGTACGGGTCAGATTGGCCAGTATGCCTCCTAGCGGCATCTTACGAGGAGAGTATTGCCATCGTCGAAAATAAATTGGGGCAATTTACAGCTGCAGAAAAGAATGCCTTTTGGGCAGAGAACGCTATACGTGTGTATAATCTTTAACAAAGAAAAGCTTCAGCATGTTATGAAAATGAAAAATAGCATGCTGAAGCTTTTGTTGGTCATATAGCTAGTTAATAGGCACAATGACGTCAATATAAATTAATCAATAACCAGTGAAATAGGTTCATTGTTGCGAATGTTAACCACAATCAATGAATCAAACCATTCAATAAAAGTATTATGGATCTTCATTTAAAAGATAAAGTTATTATTGTTACCGGTGGAGCAAAAGGCATCGGACGCGCAGTAGTCCATGCTTTGGCTAAAGAACAGGCTATTCCGGTCATTGTTGGCCGTAAACAGGCCGATAATGAAAAAGTAAAGGCAGAAATCCAACAGTTTGGTATTGAGGCACTCTGTATTGAAGCAGAGTTGTCTAGGCCCGAAGATTGTGAAAGAGCGGTCCAAAAGACATTGGAAGTATACGGTCGCATTGATGGTTTGGTGAACAATGCCGGACAGAATGACGGTGTTGGACTAGCTTCTGGAAATTACGAGAAATTTGTTGCTTCTCTACACAAGAACTTAATTCACTATTACCTAATGGCCCATCATGCTTTGGATGCATTGAAAGCATCGAAAGGCAGTATCGTGAATATTTCTTCCAAAACTGGCGAAACAGGGCAGGGGAATACCTCAGCTTATGCGGCATCTAATGGTGGACGTAATGCGCTTACACGGGAATGGGCCGTAGAATTGTTGCCTTATTCGATTCGTGTAAATGCTATTATCGTAGCAGAATGCGCAACACCCCAATACGATACCTGGATCCAAACTTTAGCAAATCCAGAAGAGACATTGAAAAAAATAACGGATCGCATTCCGTTAGGGCATCGGATGACAACAGCTGCGGAAATTGCCGATACAACAGTCTTTCTGCTTTCCGATAAGTCAAGCCATACAACAGGACAGTTGATTCATGTCGATGGTGGATATGTGCATCTAGACCGTTCGATTATCGCTGAATCGTAGTAAACAGCGATTGGATGTTGGAAATTGGACTTTAGCATAAGTGAGACTTTCGTTCAATTTCCAAAATTTATGCAGTAGTGTATTATTAAAATAAAAAAAGCCTGTTCATTTGAACAAGCTTTTTTTGTGGTGCCACCTGGGTTCGAACCAGGGACACAAGGATTTTCAGTCCTTTGCTCTACCAGCTGAGCTATGGCACCAGTTGACCTTTTATTTAAATCTGTGATCATCAGATTGAAGCGTGGTGCCACCTGGGTTCGAACCAGGGACACAAGGATTTTCAGTCCTTTGCTCTACCAGCTGAGCTATGGCACCGCTTTTTGCTATGGGTTTGTTCCCCTATTGCGATGCAAATATAGTCTGATAATTTGAATTCTAAAACTTTTATGCAGATTATTTTCGTACTTTTTTCGAACATGTTGATTTTGATTGAGATAAAATTACAAGAAACTAACATACAGAAAAAGGAATAAGCTGTATCTTTGCACTTCAATAAATAGAGATGAGTAAAAGAGGAAGAGTTTTAGTTGCAATGAGTGGAGGGGTAGATAGCTCCGTTGCTTCTGTTATGCTCCACGAACAAGGATATGAGGTTATCGGTATCACGATGAAGACGTGGGATTATGCATCCGCAGGTGGTTCGTCTAAAGAGACCGGATGTTGTAGCCTTGATAGCATTAATGACGCTCGTACATTAGCCGTAAACTATGGTTTCCCGCATTATATATTGGATATACGCGATGAGTTTGGGGACTTTGTAATTGATAATTTTGTTGAAGAATATATTGCTGGTCGCACGCCGAACCCATGTGTATTGTGTAATACCCATATCAAGTGGGAGGCTTTAATGAAACGTGCCGACAAATTGGACTGTGAATTTATCGCTACAGGACACTACGCAAATATTCGCATGCACGACAATGGCCGCTATGTGATCTCCAAAGGTAAAGATGAGAATAAAGATCAATCCTACGTTTTATGGGGCGTTTCACAAGAGAACCTTGCCCGCACCCAGTTTCCTTTAGGATCTTTCACGAAAAAAGAGATTCGCCAAATGGCCTTAGATATGGGACAAAAGGAACTGGCCAATAAGTCGGAGAGTTACGAAATCTGTTTCGTTCCTGACAACGATTACCGTGCGTTTTTGAGACATAAGGTGCCAACATTGGATCAACAAATTGGTCCGGGTAATTTTATCCTATCTGATGGTACCGTCGTCGGTAAACATATTGGCTACCCTTATTTCACCATCGGTCAACGTAAAGGCTTAGGTATTGCCTTAGGTAAACCGATGTTTGTGATCGAAATTCTTCCAGAAAGTAATACGGTGGTCTTGGGTGAAGAACATGAACTTGAAAAGTCACACGCGTACGTTCGTAATGTGAACTTTGTGAAATATGCAGGACTGGATCAACCGATGGAAGCTATCTCAAAAGTGCGTTATAAAGATTCAGGTGCCTTGTCGACCATTTCGCAAGAATATGATAAAGTCCGTATCGACTTTGTGCATAATGTAAAAGGTATTGCTCCAGGGCAATCTGCCGTTTTCTATGAAGGGAATGATCTACTCGGTGGTGGTTTCTTAATGAAATAATAGGAATCTGACCTGAGATTTAGAATAAGAGTTTTAATCCCTATGCTGTAGATACAGTATAGGGATTTTTTATTCATTCTATATACTATCCATTTAAATTTACTATAGGGTAGACGAGTTTGATCGACCTATTTAATAGCAATTTTTAGCTTTACACCTTAAGGTTAAAAGTTCAACTAATTATTGCCTGTTTTGTTTTTACTAAAATAATTAGTAATTTTAACCTATGAATTCGTCGGAATATTTAAAGGGTAGAGGGGCACAGATTAATCCCAATAACAAGTTTTTTGTGAACCAATATGTGCAGGAGCATGTCGAGGGGCTGGATGAGGAATTTTTGGGTACTGCAAAAACGCAGTTTATTCCGACACATCCGAAATCGATTATATCCAAATCCAATAGTCCTGACCTGCGTTTCGAAAGGTCTATTAATCCTTATCAGGGCTGTGAGCATGGCTGTATTTATTGCTACGCGCGCAATTCACACGAGTATTGGGGATTCAGTGCAGGACTGGATTTTGAACGGAAGATCTTGGTAAAGCATAATGCGGCGCAGCTGCTCGAACAGGAATTCAGGAAAGCGAGCTATCAGCCTGATTTGATTATGCTTTCCGGGAATACAGATTGTTATCAACCTATTGAACGAAAATTGGGCATCACTCGATCGATCTTAGAATTGATGGTTAAATACCAGCATCCTGTTTCTATCATCAGTAAAAATGTACTGATGCGACGGGATTTTGATCTCTTGCGCGAACTTGCGGAACTAAATCTGGTTTCCGTTGCCGTGACCATCAATTCGTTGCGGGAGGAGGTACGTCAGAAAATGGAACCCCGTACGGCTACGGCATCGGCCCGGTTGAAATTGATTGAGGGATTGACAGGGATTGGTGTACCCGTCATGCTGATGATGGCGCCCATCGTTCCGGGGATCAATAGTGATGAGATTTCAGATCTGATTCGTTCGGGAGCAGATGCGGGAGCAATTACAGCCTCTTATACCATCGTGCGGCTCAATGGACAGATCGGTGGCATCTTTAAGAATTGGCTCTATCAGAACTATCCTGATCGTGCTGAAAAAGTATTGCATTGGATTGAAGCCTGCCATGGCGGAAAAATTAACGATACCGATTTCGGACGAAGGATAAAAGGGGATGGCCATATGGCCGAGAGCTTACAGCATTTATTTAAGCTTTCCGTCAAGAAGTATATGGATAATGGGGTGCTTCCATCCTTGAGAAGGGATCTTTTCCGCTTACCCGATGCAGGCACGCAGCTGGGTTTGTTTTAGATGGTTGGAGCGACAATTATGAATTTGCTATTCTCGAGGAGGAATACCCGCTTTAAATTTTAGCAAAAAAGCCTGATTCATGCAATGAATCAGGCTTTTATATTTACTGAG
>NZ_DCRG01000039.1:109734-110142 GCF_002325125.1 Sphingobacterium sp. UBA1498 | reverse complement strand
AGATTAATAGAAAAACGAATGAATACTCTTTTATTCGCGCTCTAGGATGACTAAAATATATCCATCCTTCTGATGATAGTGTACGTCATCCAGCTTTAGTTCTTCAATTGTTGTGCCGCCACAGTTCTGATTTTTAGAAGTTTTTACGGTAAATGGAAAGGATTTTATCGTCGACAGGAATTTATACTTTATAAATCCTTCAGTCCAGCCAACTTTAGGAAGTATAACGCGATCATCGCTTTGTATATCATACGCTACGAGTTTGTTTTCACGATCTCCCAGTTCTTCGCGAAACTCAAAGTTCTTTTTATTAAGTTGGCCTGTAGTAATCAAGTTTTTTCCTTCAGCATTTACAAACTCAAACACTACGGGCTCGGGGGGTGTGAAACAATCATTTTTTTTACATGC
>NZ_DCRG01000039.1:0-109550 GCF_002325125.1 Sphingobacterium sp. UBA1498 | reverse complement strand
AATAATTAAGCACGGGAGATAAAGAATCACTAACAGCGATTTTATTTCCCTTAATGATACTGGTTTGCCACCCCAATAACTGTTCCTGAACAGGTTTAACTGGACTTGGTATATGTCTTCTATCGGCCTCGAAACTCCCGTTCTTAACATAATTATTATCACCATTCACCAGCCATTCTCCTGTTGTTGGATGAAGACTCCATGAACTTAAGGAATTAAAAATAGGCTTTGAGCCATCAAAGGAAAGGGGACACCACTGGTTATATCCTAAACCATTGCCCGCAAAATTAGCCCATCTGTCACCACAATATATCACTGTTTGCTTTTTAGTCCCTTTTAGCGTAACAAAAAATCCTGTTTGCGTGACATGGGCATAATCTGCCTCTGTGCCTTCCATGATCAGCATCTTATTGGTTGGCGTATATGGACCGTAAATATGATCTGAAACTAAGTAATAAGCAAAAGAGGAATCCCAGCCGTATAAGTTGGAGGCGAATAAATAGTATTTTCCATTCTGTTTGAACATACAGTTCCCCTCTCTTCCCTCACCTTTGAAGATCATATTACAATCCAGTAGTCCAACTTTACCGTCCTTTATACCGATCTGTGAGATGTAAATCTTGTTCCTGCCTCTTCCATAAGAATACACCAAGTATGACTTTCCAGTATCCTCATCGGTGAATACCGTTTGATCGCCAGTGTTGCTTGTTCCTATCATAGCAGTCATATCGATGCGCCGGTGCCATTTAAATGGACCGTTGGGACTTTCCGATAAGGTAACCAATAATTGATCATTATGTTGGATCAGCAGCGCATACTTGTCTATTTCCTTGATGTATGCGACACCTAAACGTCCTGCCCAACGTGTCTGGGTATAATTTCTATTAAGTTCATCAAGAGTCAGTACATCTCCGCGAGAGGTCCAGTTTACTAGATCCGTAGACACATAACAATTGACAGAAACAAAATTGTCACGCTCAGGGGTGACACTAGGATCAATTCGGTATTTTTCCGATTCTTGATATTTTGCTCCATACCAAAAATATTTAGTCTTCCCATCTTCAGGGTCTTTGAAAGAAAAAATGCCTCCCCCTTGGCTATATATAGGACCTCCATCTTGGGTGTCCCAAAAAATATCATTTTTAATCTTCAAAAATCCATTTGCAGAATCTGACTGACCTTTCGACTGCGAAAATAACAGGCAAAGGATAAAAGAAACTAAGATGTGTTTAGATAAGGTAATCATAGTTTTGGTCCAATGGAAAAATCCAAGATAAAGCAATAATTCCTAATAGCCATCATGTACCAACCTGTACCTTCCCAAACGTATAGTTTTACCGTCGCACTCCAAGATGACCATGTAGGTATTGGTGAAGTTTTCAAATCTCAAAGTTACTTTAGCGACCATATAGCCTGCCAATTCCGCAAGGAGCACCTAGTCTTTCATATGCTTCAAGATGAAGAATTCTGAAATATTGTCTAATTACTATTTTCTTTAGTAGAATTATAAAATAAATGATAATTTTAATAGATTTGACATAAAGGTCAATTATCATGAGGAATAGTACAAAGATCACAAATGCAAGCATAGAATCCGCGGGTTTACCAAAGGATGCTAAGCAAGCCATTGCTGAATATATATGGAATGGATTTGATGCTAAGGCCACAGCAGTATCCATTGCTATTGGGAGTAATGAACTTGGCTACATCGAACACATTAGCATCAGTGATAATGGAGAAGGTATAGCACCGGATACATTGGACTATTCATTTGGCAACTTTCTGGATTCACTCAAGAAAGCGCAACCCAAACGTACTTCCTATACACGGGGCAAAAAGGGAAAAGGGCGATTCTCATTTTCCCTTTTTGCCACCCGTGCCACTTGGCATACTGTGGTGGCGCAGCATCAGGGTCTGATAGCGTACACATTAACCATAAACAGAGATACTAAAGAAACATACGATAGCTCCGAATCGCTCCCATCCCAGTCCGAGCATACAGGAACTACTGTTTTGCTCGATGGAATATTTGGCCTAAATGCTATGACATTCGAGTCGGAAGATTTTAAGGATTTTCTGGCACAGGAATTTGGCTGGTTCTTGTATCTAAATAAGGAGATGGGCTACAATATCACCATAAATGGTAATCCGATCGCCTATCAGCAGCTGATTCAGGAGACCGATGAAACCTCACTTACGATATATAGTCCACAAGAGAATTCGTTCGTATTTAAGATTAATTATATCCGATGGAAATATTCTATTGGGGACCGTTACTATTATTATTTCCTGAACAGTCATAAAGTGGAGGTAACCAAACTGCTGAGTAGTTTTAATAATAATGCTATTGAATTTCACCATTCGGTTTATGTAGAGTCTGCTTTTTTTGACAGTTTTGAAATGTCAGATATGACGCTATCTACTGAAGGAAACTTATTCAGCGAGAAAGAACAACAAGTAGTATATCGCAAGCTCTTAGCCGAATTACGTGATATGCTGGAAAGGAAACAGAAGAAATATGTCCGCGAAAAAGCGGTGGATATCAAATTAGAAGAACTCACACAGAAGAATCTTTTACCCCACTACGGGCATGCTGACTCTGATAGCGATCGTAAGGCCAAGTTACTCCAGCTGGTGCAGGAGCTCTACATTGCTAATCCACGTGCTTTTGTCGGTATCAAAGCTGATTTAATTAGGACATACTTAGGCTTCTTGGATCTCTTGCTACAAACAGATCGTAAAGCAGAGATATTACCCATCATTGAGCAGGCTATCCCCCTATCGGATAAAGAACGGGAAAGGATAGGAATGATATTGCGGTAGCAACATGAATAGATTGCAGTAAACTTTTCATCTTCTTCCAATATGACTTTTCAAGAACCCATCAAAATTTATAGTAACATGTTCTATCTTTATCCTCAACTGCTCGCAATATTCGTTTTCGGCATCTTTACATCACAGTCTATTGCCCAAGAAAAGCTAAAAGTCAATTATAAACACCTAACCTATCTCCCTAAAAATTACCATACAGATACGTCCACACATCCATTGGTTATCTATCTTCACGGAGGATCTCAAAAGGGCGATGATCTTGAAAAATTGAAGATTTATGGCTTACCGTATTTAGTAGATCAAGGAAAGGAATTTGATTTTGTAATGGTTGCACCTCAATGTCCGGAGGGTAGATATTGGTCTACGGAAAATTGGTTCGACTCGCTTTACAATGAAATAACCTCAAACTACCGCATCGACAAGAGTCGTGTTTATGTGACTGGAATAAGTATGGGTGGATATGGAACCTACGCTGCAGCACTGGATCATCCCGAAAAAATTGCGGCAATTGTCCCATTGTGTGGAGGGGTAAATGATAGCGATACTACTCGCATTTGCACGCTCAGAGACATCCCCATCCTGACCTATCACGGAACGGCGGATGACCAAATCTCCATATATGAAACAGAAAGGATAGTCAACTCTCTAGAGGAGTGCAATGGTGAAATTATTTTCCACCGTCTTACAGGAAAAGGTCACAGCATCCAGTACCTCTATGAAACTGAGCCCTGGATTTATGAATGGTTATTGATGCACCGCAAGGCGATAACTAACGAATAACTTTACATCCACGCTATTATGCTATATTCCAATCTTTATTTAAAATTATCTCGGGATTGCTTTTTACGGCTTCATCGGTTAGATTTTTCACTATAAAAACGTTACCGAATAGGCGAAAACGATAAGTCTTTGCTATCGTTTGGATATATACCGAAGCAGTATATCCCTTGTAATAAGAATGTTTTACGTTAATGGCGACTATATCTTTAAAAAAAATGGTAGTATGCTTAAATAGATAAAAAAAGCACACAGTACCCTCTTTTATTATATAAGATGGCATAAATTTCTCATAAAACGGAGCCATATTATTGACCTTTATCAGCTTTTCCATATCTGTTTCTGACAGCGAATTAATTGACTGCAGATAATTATTGGTCATTTTTTTAACAAAAAAAATGACTGGAGTAACAATCATTAAGGCAAAGCCTAAAAGAACCAATGCATAAATATAGCTGTCGCTTATCCTTGCATTATAACGATCGTCACCCAAAACTGCTTTTCCATAAGACATCGTTTCCATCATTGTACCGATGAAAAAAACAACCGGAAGTATAAGTGTTACCGACAGCATAATGCCAATGATGATTCGACTTCGACGTAGTAAGCCATCTGTAAAAAACTCTTTCCCTGTTTTTGCTTTAATGTTCATAAACTTTGCTTTAGTAGCCTCGCATGTCCAAAAAGATTTGTATACTCGTTATTCTGCATATCCGATTCCAATACACTCATTTAAACTTACCTAAAGTTTTATCTGCCTACTCCACCGTTTAATAATCGACAACTAGCATTTGTGATTTGTTTTAAATATTCAATTACCATAAGAAAATATTGCTAATGTCAGTAAGGCGGCTTTAACCACACTATTAGGGAACTCGGGGGCTACATCTAGCTACTTCATAGAAATCTTTAAATGTTGACTAGATGAATACATTCTTTGCAAGTTCGAAGAGGTGTGCTTCCGATTCGTAAAAATGCATCATGTAACCCGCTGTGTTGGGAAAAAGGATAAGATCTCCAATTTCGGGATATTTCTGCAGCTTAATTTGTCGTTTGAGAATCAACTCTTGTTCGAGACAATAACTGCCGACAAGATATGCATAACAGGGTTCATCTGAATCATCACCTTGCTGTTTGGGTAGATGAAGAGGATCCAATAAAAAGTCGGCACTCGAACTACGCAGCTGTGTACGGTTCATTTCCAAACCCACAAGCAGACGACCCTCGCTATCTTTCTTACGAAAGGCCACCTTTGCCACCGTACAACCTACTTGATCCAACAATGAACGACCAGGTTCCATGCGTAATTCCAGCCTCCGATCTGTAAAGAGTCGGTGTATTGGGAGTCCATAGATGCTGGAACGGGCTGTAAGAATCTGCTCTAATAATTTTTCCTTGTGGATCTCATTGAAATATGGATATACAGTAGGTTCGCCATAAAGCTTATCCTCGATCTTGACCATACCTAAGGCATCATTCTGGTAAGTAAGTTCAGGTCGATTTCCTAGCAAGGCTTCACGTAGTGCTGTATGAAAGGATAACCATTCTTGTTCCGATTTAAGATAATTCATCAGGATACCCCCGCCAATATCGAGAGATCGCGTGTGTATTCCTAAGTCATGCAATTCATCAATCACCTGTACTGACTGTTCAATGGCAGCAACACGTTCGTCAATTGAATAGCCATTAAGATGAAAATGCAGCCCGTTGTATTTGACCTGAGGATAGCTTTCTGCCAAACGTTTTATGCGTTCTGCAACGCTATCGATAGTAAAGCCAAAACGTGTTGGTAGTCGTTGGCCATTGACAAGAAATCCTCCCACACGTATATTAATCAGCATAGGTTTCCCAAATGTTGCGGCAACATCCTGTGCCAATTGCAATTCATCTTCGTTATCCAGTACAACGGTAACATTATACTTTAATGCCAATTCAAGGAGTTGTCGATTTTTGACTGCAGCAGTCAGCACGAGTTGCTCACTGGCTATTCCCGCATCAAGGCATTGCTGTAGTTCCCTAAGGCTTGCGGTATCCACGCCTTGGCCGGCATCCGCTACGGTTTGAGCGAGTTGCAGGCATTTATTTGCTTTACGGGCGAAGAATATCTTGTGAATGACATTATACTTATTCAGCACAGCTTGATAAGCATGGATATTTTCATTTAAAGGCTTAAAGTGATGTATATTGACTGGTGATCCGTATTGTTCAATTCGTTCAAAAAGTTCTTGGGGCTCTTTGGTAAGATGATTTACCCAAGGATGCAGAATAGGTGTTAAAGAAAAAAAAGTGGTGTTCATGCTGTGTTTCTATAGTGTTCGGATTGTATCGTCTACCCAATAACAGGAAGTATCGTTTTTTGTTCGTGACAAGGTGTCGTTGTCGAAGAATACGCCTTCGGTATTAGCCCCATAGCAGTAAATGGGCACCTTGGCCAAGGTATTGCACTTGCCACGCTGATCCATGGACAAAGTACCAGGAAAATAAGATTCATTTCGATGGGGACAAATTAGCCCTTGGCTTAAAAGTGTATCATATAAAGCAGCATTATGCTGATGTAAGGAGGGTCTGCCTATGCGTGCATCGATTAAGGTATTAAAAGATGTAGCTTTTCCATTTTCGTCACAAACGACGAAAACACTCCCCACTTCTTGCCATCGAATGGTCGGCTTTTTTAAAGGCAAGAAACGGATGATACCCGCTCTTGCCAAGGCTAATATTTTTTCCATATTGGCAATCGGCGGACCATAGCTTACGCGGTTGAAAGCACCGAAATAATACTGATCCAACTGCTGTTGCGAATTGCCGGTAAACCCTACGGAAGAATATAATTCAGCAATATATGGACATATCTCAGACCACACCGAAGCAGCCGCCATTAATGGGCTATTCTGTTCACCTTGCTGCGCCTCCTCAATATTATTCTCGATATAGCGCAATATTTCCTTCTCATTCGTTAAGTTGGGTTTTAAAAGTTTATGTAATGTAAAACGTTGTTGTAAAGGGATCGCATTTATTAAGCTTTGTAGACGTTCGAGGTCGTTCTCGTTGAATTGGACAGCATAATAACGAAGTTGAATTTCCTGCTCGATTATTGGGAGCATATCTTTCTCAAAATCAATTTTTGTAGACTGTTGCATCCATAATTTAAACTTCGAAGCATTTAATAAATATAGCGAACGTTTTTCTTGATACTGTGGACCACGACAAAGTATAGGTAGGGAAGTTCTTGAAAATGAATAGATCAATGGTTCCTTTCCTGAAGGACAATATTCTCCGTTATCATCAAAGGTGCCGCCGCGTCCTTCAGTAAGAGCCAATGCAATGTCGATGAAAGTAAGTCCCATGCCGGTAATACCTACTTGGGCATCAGAAGTAATATCATCATATTTTGACACCGGATATGGACTTCTGATAAAATTTGCCATTGTGACTTCAGATTCAGTGATTAGCGGCGTGTTATTGTAACAATGTCCTGTAGCGAGCAATATACTTGCAACATCCCAACTCCCCGTGTTGGTTTCAATCCTTGCCTTAGAATGCTGTTCCGCTATTGCCACAACAGGTTCTGCGATAAGCTGAAGTTGGACATTTGCGGGGAGCTGCCGCATCGTCTCCTTAGCTACCCACTGCAAATAATAGCCCACCAAAGCTCTCGAAGCAAAGTCAGTTGGCTGGACATCTGTATCTATACACTTCACCTTACTGAGCCACTCCATAAAACTTTGTTGATCTTCTTTCTGACTATACTTATCATGAAAAGCATTCAAATGGCCAATACAGTAATTAATTAACAGGTAATCAGGTTGGTGTATACTGTAGTTTGGGCCGCAACCAAATAGTTCATCTCTGTTGAACCATAAAACTTTACAGGGTTTTGTAGCTTGGTGGAGACGCATACGGTTAATGAAATGATTGAGTCCATACAAACCCTTCGGCCCACCCCCAACAATGGCAATTGTATTATCCCCGTGTGGCTGCAATTTTTTTTGCTCTCGTTCTTGATAATAGGAATATAGGTCTCGTTGTGGATTAATGTGTTGCGTATTCCAAATCATACCAATACTTCTTTAAATGTCTGCTCTACCCATTCCTCATTGTATATGGTATCGAGATAGCGCTCGCCACTATCCGGGAAAAGCAGCACTACTGAAGAGTTTGTCGGGATCTGCTTTTTTAATTTATGGAGTGCAGCTACTAGCGCTCCAGAAGAGCCTCCGATGAGCATACCTTCGCGTTCGCGCAACAATTGACAACCTTTTACAGCTTCAAGATCTGAGACTAATGTATAATGATCAATCTGATGCTTTTGCAAAAACGCAGAGGGATGGCTTGCTCCCATTCCCGGAATATTTCTAGCGTTCGGCTTATTTTTAAAAAGAATGCTACCCACTGCGTCAACGGCAATCAACTTGGTGGTAGCAGATGCTTTCTCAATCGCGTCGGCAATGCCGCGGATTGTACCACATGTACTGGTGGCAACCAGCATATAGTCGGGGGCGGCATGGAGTTGACTGGTTACTTCACGAAATATACCTTCATGCGCAATATGCACATTTGGATTACCGTACTGATTCGTCCAATAACTATTGGGAACTTTATCCAAAAGGTCCTGCACTTTTTTTAGACGGTTGCCGAGGTAACCCTGATTCTCATCTTTCTCATTTACCTCGACGATATTTGCACCGAAAGCATTCAAAAGTTTCCTTGCGTGCTGGTTAATATGCGGGTCTACAACAATATAAGAATCGAGGCAAAGCAACTTACAGAGCCGCGCCAGTGCAATACCCATATTTCCAGAGGAAGATTCAATAATAGTCGTTTCGTTATTAATATCACCTTTTCGAATGGCTTCAAGTAAAATGTTTGTAGCCGACCTATCTTTTACACTACCACTAGGATTACCCATTTCCATCTTCGCATAGATTTGCATACCTAGACTGGAACTGAGCGAAGATAGCGATGTTAATTGCGTATTTCCTATTCCCAATGCCAGGTTACTTATTCCCTTTACGTCACTTATTTGTAAGCCCATAGTTTTATATCTTCAGTTTTACCCTTAATGGTGACAATACGCTCCAAAAAAAATGCCGCATGCGCTATGAAATAAATATACAGGTAAGTATATTGTGCAAAGGGAGGTTTATACGGAGACCGACAGGTATTTGACCGTGTAGATGGGGTATTACCCTCGCGCTCTAAATTCACTAGGTCAGTCTTGATGATTGTTCAAATTTAAAAATTGATGAGAATCAGGCTTGAATTAGCAAGAGAATACAGAAAACTGAATAGAGAATCGGAATTTCAGAAGGAAATTTCAGCCGTTTCCGAAGGTCTTAATCCGTACAAAAAGGCAATGCTAAATATTTACATCGACAAATATTTACGGTAGCATACAAACCTCAGGCCGCAGACCAGCGATTAGGGAACTCCTTTAATGATGCGTATGGAAAGTTGAATTTATTCTTAATCAGATCATCCGCGATCCAATAGGATCTTTCCCTCCTCACTGATCCGATCCGGCGTCCAAATAGGCTCCCAAACGAGATTGATAACTATGGCTTTATTTGGGAATTGCTGTTGCAATGTGTTTTCAACACCTTGAACGATAGAGTCACCCATTGGGCAATATGCAGAAGATAATGTCATGGTTACGACAATGCAACTCGGATCAGTTAAATCAAGATGATAAATTAAACCCATATCTACGATATTGATTCCCAGTTCGGGATCCATCACAAGCATCAATGCCTGAACAGCTTTTAACTCCTCAAAGGCCTCGGGTTTTGTTAGATCAATTTTCATATTATCTTTCATTCATTATACAAACTGATGCATACTTTATTTATAGTGTTCTTCGATGAAAAACTACTTTAACGATATTAAAAACATATACAACGGCTAGTGCTACCCAAGTCCAGGCAGCACAATTCAGTAGCCACTTGAATTTAAAGGCCACAGCAATGGCCATAACAAAAAGTGCCAATAGGTAAAGGTAATATTGTATCGAAAGCAGCCGCTGACTATAAAGCTCCTTAGGCATAGGTATTTTTTTGGTTCCATTGAGATCTTTATAGCGCCAGTTCCAGATCATAAAAGGCAGGGTCTTAAAAGTCATTCCCAAAATAAGGCCTGTTATCCATCCAAAAAATAACCATACGAAATATAAATTAACCCAACTACCAAACTGCTGCTGCACAACCATAGGCAATGTGAAGAAAGCGAAAAGTAAACTCAAAAAGGAAATGAAACTATGTTTCATTGGAATATCCAAAATCTTACGTGCACGGTGTATATAACAGTCTACAACAAAAACAGCCCAGCATATAACTCCCAATAACACAATTACTCCAAAAATAAGAGATCTTAATCCCACAGGATGAGTATAGCCGTCCAATAAAAAAAGGACCAAGCCAAGGTTTATCAAAATGATCGAAACATAGAGCCACTTTGTTTTGGCAGATCGCCCCAACAGAAACATGGGCAGCATCTTTGCTCCTGCTCCCAGGATCAGTTGCAAAAACCAACCAACAATACCAACGTGGGCATGTAGCTTTAGAATATCGAGGTGACTTTTAGTTAGAAAACCATGAAATAAATTAATGGCGAGCAAAAGGCCTAAGGTTGTGGTAAAACAAAGCCAAAAGGCCGATAGCGTAAAGTAAAGGCGTAGTTCAAATAGGTGCTCCACATCTTTAGTAGTCATCCACAGCGTATAGAAGTATAGGTAGGAGCTGAGGGTAATCAATAAACCTCCAAGACACATGAGTAAACCGATCTTGAAATGCCAGAAACTATAAACCAACAAGCAGGTTCCCAATGTCAATAGGATATAAGTGGAAAATGCCAATCGGGAAGAGCTAAGCGGACGTTCGAAAATAACCGGCACCAGCTGATAAGCCGCCCCATAAATGACCATCGTCCCCCATCCCAGTGCTAGACTGTGGACAATAGCCAGCACTTTAGGTTGAAAATGGTGTCCAAAGAGCCCCCCTCCGGTAATGACGATCAGGACCGTGAAAATTAGAAAAAAAATGCCTGAAGTGATAAAGAATGGCAATACGACATATTGTTCAGGTGCTTTATGAATAGAAATATTTGCCATTTTATTTTACGGGATAAATTAACAGATGGACCTCTCCAGGGTGTCGATCATAGATGAAAATACGATAAGATAAATGATCAAGTTCTTCCAGCAGATGGAGCGGAATCTTGCGGTGTTTTATATAAGCCACATCATCGGCTTTCAGTTGGGTAAGGGCCTCAAGAATTAATTCCATCGGCTGTGGCATAGGAAGTTCGCTGACATCCAATGTAACCAGATGAAGCGGAGAAAGGCTCGTTAATTTCTGCTCAAAAAGTTCCTTCGGCACAAATGAAATATAATCGTCCTCAGCAGGCTGAACAGACAGAGCTGTATCATTTTTATAAAAGTAACTTCTGAATTCGCCTTCCGCCCATTCGTGGGTATAGCTTGGTACCTGGCGATCTTCCATTCGCCTGATCAATGGAGTGGGGACAAATGAATTGCTGATGCAAAGAATCCCGCCTGCGGCGAGTGAGCGATACAACTGAAAAATATCTTTTAACGGATCTTGACCCACTTCCAAGAGGGGTCTCACATCTAATATAACCGTCACTGCTGCTTCATCCATCCAACTTGGCCTTTCTACTGCATCGAATAAATTTATGGTTTTCTCGGCTTCATCTGACATCCAAACAAAGCCGAGCGGCACCAGCGCAGCTCGAAAATCTGCAACCGAACATCCGCCAATTTTTGCTGCTTCGCCTATGGAGACCCGAGGGGCCAATATTCGACGCAAGACCGGAATACGGATCTTGCGCAAGGGTTTGGCAATAGCGGCAATGGCTTCAATGCTCAAGACATTATAGCTGATGAGTTCTGAAATTTTGGTATGCTGGTTTATCCGCATGGCTTTTCTAGTTTTTAATTCACTTGAACACCGTAGCTCGCGAGCAACTTTGGAAATAAAATATTATTCTCCAGATGGATATGCTGCAGAAGATCGGATTCAAATGATTCAATCTGTGAAAATAATGACGTGTAAGAATTACAGGCATTGGCTGGCAATGTATAGTTTTCGGTAATTTTGCGCAGCTGCTGAAGCTCCTTTCCTGAATCCTCGTGTTCTGAAATCAAAAATTGAATGAGCTGATCCACCTGTTTGCTGGTCAATTCTTGTTCATTCTTGATTGCCGGAAAAAGCTGTTTCTCCTCTTTATCCAAATGATGATAGAGGTCATCAAGAAAAGCATCGAGTTCTTTGGACAAGCTGACCAGCTCGGGATGCTGCTGTGCATGCACATCGGCTACTTTATGTGCGAGTTCCTGAATAATCGGTCCTTTTTCCCGAACATACCGATGATGGACATTCTTAATATAATCACTTAAAAAATCGGTATCCCAATCTTTAAAATTTAGCGGCGGCCCCGCTATAGGAAGCTCTTCGGATTGATTTAACCGTCTGCGCAATTCAATTTCATTGAGACCAATACTATGAGCGGCCTCCTTAAGCGTCTGCTTACCACCGCAACAGAAATCTACTCCGAGCTGTTTTAAAACTTGGGCCTTGCGGATATCCGTGGCCGCAATATTGCCAACGGTTTCTAGTGTTTCGCTTTCCAACGGTTTGCCAAGGCGAACCTGCCAATATTCGGGTCCCGATTCCAGATAATTCCAAATGAGATCCTTTCCACGTTCACCCAACAACTGATAATAGAGCGGCTTGGGATCATGATCGTTTTTGATAATAAATGACTCGCCCGAATCCAGGGCATCGAAGTGATCAAATATGGTTGGGTGTTTAAGTCGAGGTTCTATATTGAAAACCTCCAATAAAGGTGATTTAATCATGATAATAGTATTAAATGGTAAATAAATTATTATAAATCCTTTTTCTTAAAATAGCGAATAGATAGTCCTAGAGGAATGATGCTCCAGAGCAACATGACCAACAGGGTGATCGCAATGCCGAATGTATTACCGAAAAACTCCCGAAATATCGCTCCTGTATAGCCCATCATGGCGGAAAGATCCACCTGTAATAAAATAAGGATGCGACTGATATCGATGGGATTGAGCATAGACAGTGCAATCATTCCATGTTCGATGGGATAATCCGCAAACTGAAATAGGATGAAAAGCACCAATGCGTCGAAAAGCAGCGTGAAATAAAGCCAAAGCAAAATTGCCAATCCTATCCCCTTCGACTTATCCCTGATCAATACAGATGTCCACATCGCTATGGAAACGAAAATCAAGGAAAGTAACAGTCCGCAACCGACCAAAGTAATACCCGAATAGCTAAATGCATAGATAAAAGTTGGTACGCCGACCCCGATAAAAAAAGCTAAACTGAGTGCACCTGCCAAACCCACATACAGGCTGCCCCAAATGCTTTTCCGTTGCAAAGGCTGGCTGACAAGACAATTGATAAACTCGGAACTCTGGTAGATATAGATGCCAGAAAAAACGATACTCATCAGCGGAACTACAAACAACACAATATTCAGTAGACTGAGTAATCCCTTTTCATAATTGTCCTCCATGCTGTATACCGTCATGGAAAGTACAAAGAGTAATATGGTGTAGCATAAAATGGTCTTGTTGCGCAAGAGATCCACAAAAACGTAGCGTATAATTTTATTCATCTTTTCTCTAATTAGACAGGTCGCGGTTCTGCATCAAAAAAGCGATTGCTTTGGATAGTTTTTCAGTACCTGTATCTTCTTTTAATTGCTGCAAGCTCTTATGAAACTTCAGCTCTCCTTCCTGCAGAAAGACAATCTGCGATACAAACTCATCGAGATCACTAAGTACATGGGAACTGATGATGATCAGTTTACCGCGTCCGATTTCTTTCTTGATTTTATCCTTGAGAATTTCGGTAGACAGAGGATCCAGTCCTGCTGTAGGTTCGTCCAGGATGAGTACCTTGGGGTCAAACATAAATGCGATACAGGCACTTACTTTTTGTCTTGTACCACCGGAAAGCGTCGCCATCCGTTTTTCCAATAGCTTGTCCACGCCGAAAGCCTGATAAAGATCCGAATCCGTCTGGGGCTGTTTGCGGATATCTTTGATCATATCCAGGACCTGTTTGATGGACATATTCTCAGGATATTGACCGATCTGCGGCATATAGCCAATATGGTTCCGATAAGCCCATTGCCGTCCAATGTCCTGTCCTTCAAAAGTGATCCGTCCGGCACTCGGCATGACCATACCTAGGATAGACTTGATCAAGGTGGTCTTACCACTGCCATTGGGGCCAATTAGGGCAACGCATTCGCCGCCATTCAACGTCAGATCAATGCCCTTTAATGCATTGAATTTGCCAAAGCTTTTCGTTAACTGCTGGATACTAATCATACTTTTATTGATTTCATGCGAGGCTTATCGTCTTTAAGCCCCTCGGGTGTCAGACTTGGTAATAGCTTTTCAGTCCGGTCGAACAACATGGCCATAAAACTTCGAAAAAGTAACATCGCCGAAGGATAGCGCTCAACCATCATCGAGAATAGGCTTACGGGACGAAAAGGGATATCCCCAAATCCGTCTTTATCCAGATCGTATCCCTCGTATTTGTCCCAATAGTTATGCACAAAACTGTTGAGTGTAAGGGTGCCATTGGTAGCAACATCAAAGGTATTCTGAAGAAAATTATTGTCTTTAAGCACATTGTCCATACAGCTCGACTGAATCTTGAGCCCCCATCCGTTGCTCTTAAAATTGTTATGTTCAATATGGATTCGATTCGATCCTTCCATAAAAATACCGGTGGTATTGCGGCTAAACTGATTGTTGATGATCTGACTATCAGAAATATCTTTGAGCAACAATCCATAGGCGGCATCGCCCCAATTCTCTTCGAAATTATTGTTTTCCATATGGACATGCTTGGTATACATAACAGCTACACCTGCACCATTGCTGCGAAAGGTGTTTGAGATGTAACTGTTCTGATGGGAAAACATAAAATGGAGACCATAGCGCAGATTTTTTTCAGAAAGATTGCCCTGTACTCGCGTATGGGTCACAAACTCAAGATAAATACCGTCCCTATGTCCTGACACTTCATTATTTTCAACACTTAAACTATCTGATTTCCAAGCATGAATACCATTACCAATCAGCTGTTCCGCTGTACCAAAAGCTTTGAGGATATTGCCCCGTATTTCAACGTTTGTCGCATTCTGCACATAGATCCCGAAAAAATTGTCCACGAGCTCATTGTCAAAAATTTTGATATGCGCTGTATTGTAAATTTTAATACCGGCAATATCATTCATGGAAGAATGTCCCGAATGCTGTATTGAAAAGCCTTGAACAGTAACCCCCGGCGATTTAATCGAGAGCGGTTCATATTTTTTCTCGCCGTCCAGCACAGGTTTTCCCAGGCCTTTCAGGAAAATTGCCTTATCAATAACAATATTCCCCTCCTTATACACACCCGCTGCTACTAAAACGGTATCACCTGATTTCGCTTGTGCTAGGCCAGCCTTTATTGTCCCGACAGACTGCCCCTTTCCTACCTGAATGGTTGTCGCCGATACAGGCACGTTTACGAGCCAAAGACAAGCCAATGCACAGTACAACGCTAAAGCTAGATTCTTCATTGTTATTCATTTATTTCCATAGATCATTCCAGGTCATCACCGTGCCACCGATCTCTGCTTTGACCTTATCCAGTTCGACGCGTTTTTCAAATACAGCAACATTGCCTCGCATTGGGCTTTTCAAGCCTTCACTTTTGAGATAATATGCACCTTCAGCCGGTATGAGCTTATGGCTAACATAATCCGGCAGGTAATAAACGGCAATCTCTTCTTTTTTGACCGAGTTCCCTTTGACAAAAGCGATCATACATTGTACGTCATCAAAATTAAAGACCCGCCCCTTTTTTGTCTGCAGCTGCGTACCAAAACGCGCGTCCGTTATTGTCATCTTACAGTGGGCACATTGCTCGCTACCGTATTTAATAGGCTTGGGTTTATTGTTGCCCTGACAGGCCTGTAAACTACACATAAACAGCAATATACTACTACAGATCAACGCAAATAATTTATAGTTTCTCATATTATTTTAGTTTTAGGGTTTTATTATTTTGCCACTCCTGCACTGTACAAAAGGCCAAGATAATTCCACAGAGTATAAAGATCCATCCCCCGATATCAGGTATAGAATAGGCGCCAAAATTTAAAAGCTGTTTGTATCCGATCAGTGGTGGCTGATAAGACATTCCGGGAACTTTTATCGGTGCAGATGGATCGAGCTGATGCCCATAGTTATATTCCCAGATATAAAAGTCAACCAGGGCTGCGACTCCAAAAAGCAGAAAACAAAAGAATAAGCCATAGAGCAGTTTTCTATTCTGCACGAAACCGGTAAGCAGAAAAGCAAGCGCAAAAAATAAGATGATATAAGGCAAGACCGTAAATTCTATGAAATCTTCCGCATGCAGCGTTTTCATCCCGATATAGTGGTTCAGTCCGTTGATAATATCAACTTGTCCGGCCAACTTGTTGCTGTAGATCTGTAGTTCTAACCCTTCTGGGTATTGTGCTGCGTCGAGCTCAATACGCCAGATGGGTAGGAAGATGACCGCTACCAGGGCCAGGCCACTCAGGATCAAAAGAATCCGATGCACTGCTGACAGGTGACTTGTAGTTTTCATCATTGTAGGTTATATTAATTGGTCTTCTCTTGCGGTTGATTGGTTCCCAGACTATAAATCAACGGAACGTTGTTTCCTTTTTTTGATATGCGGATATAACCCTGCATCTCTTGATGTAGCGCACTACAAAAATCAGTACAGTAGAATGGAAACACACCTACTCTATCCGGAATCCATTTCAACGTCTGTGTCTCTCCTGGCATAATGAGCAATTCACCATTCTTTGCACCTTTGACAGCAAAACCATGTGGCATATCCCAGTCCTGTTCAATGTTGGTCACATGGAAATAGACTTCATCGCCAAGCTGTACGCCCTCAATATTATCCGGCGTGAAGTGTGAACGGATGGATGTCAGGTATACATGTATCTGATTACCTTTACGCTCCACGCGTGCATCTTTATCTCCTTTGGCGACATATGGGCTGTTGTTTTCTTCAATTTTAAAGATTTTCACACTTTTATCTTTTACCTTCTCAGCCTTAATGGCTTGCGCATAATGCGGTTCCCCAATCGTCGGAAAGTCTAACAACAACTGCATTTTGTCTCCCGAGATATCAAACAATTGGGCGCTCTGCGCCAACTCAGGTCCAGTAGGAAGAAAGCGGTCTTTCGTGATTTTATTATACGCAATGACATATTTGCCGTCTGGATTTTTGGTATCTCCTCCCGGTATCATCAAATGACCTGTTGAGTAAAATGTTGGTGTTCGGTCTAGCACCTTTAAATCTTTAATATTCCATTTGACCAATTCGGAGGACACAAAGAATGAGGTAATTGCATTTCCTTTACCATCGAATTCCGTATGTAGTGGGCCTAAACCAGGTTTTTGTACTTCACCATACAGTGCAGATTCGTATTTTATAATTGGGATCCCACCGAATTTACCTTCAAATTGTTTTTCCTGGATTGCTTTCTGCATTTTAGCAAATGAAAATACAGGTATGACAGCAGCCAATTTACCCGATCCTACAATGTATTCTCCGGTAGGATCAACATCGACACCATGCGGAGATTTAGGACAAGGAATATAGTAGCATAGCCCCTCCAGTTCCTCCGCCTTCAATACGACAGTTTCTGTGTTGAATGTTGTCTTCGCAGTATGGGACTTCTCGTCGTAAGTGTTATGGGCATACTTCAAACCAGTTACCTTTCTCCCCCTTCCGGCTTTCAAATATTCTTCGGCTTTTTTCCAGTTGACGGCTAATATAAAGTCCTTATCATTTTTGGAAGCATTAACTTCCAGCAATGTATTTGCCTGTTCAGTATTGTAGGTGGAGAAGAAAAACCAGCCGTGAGAAGTCCCTTTACCGGCTCGGCTCAGGTCATAGTTTACACCGGGTGTCTCAATCTGAAAAGCTAATTCCATGTTGCCATTATCCTTGCTTACGCTGACAAAACTCAATGTTCCGCGAAAATTCTTTTTGAAGGTATTGATAGGTACATCGCCAGACTCGCCGTCAAGCGGTACCGAAAATCGGGTTCCTGCGACAACATATTCGGTGTTTTCAGTTATATAAGGTGAGGAGTGGTTTCCACCGCTATTCGGGAGCTCGAGGACTTCTGCCGTACGAAAAGTTGTCAGATCGATCCGGGCAATACGGGGGGTATTGTTAGCATTGACAAATACCCAACGACCGTCGTAGTTTCCATCTGTTTTGGAAAGCTGCACATGGTGTAAATCGTCCCAGGGTACATTGCCATGGGACGTTTCGAGCATCGGTTTAGTCTCTTCACTAAAGCCCCAGCCCTTTTCAGGGTCTAGTGAAAAAACGGGGATTACACGCAGTAATCTGCCGGATGGAAGTCCGTAAACGGAGAGCTGTCCACTAAATCCCCCAGATACAAAATTGTAAAATTCATCGTATTTCCCTGGGGCAACATACACCTTCTCGGCGGCATCGCCACTCACGGCGGATCCCGCTCCTTTGGGTTTACAGGCGTGGAAACTTGACAACATTGCGCTCGCCATTAGGCTCGTCAATATGTATTTTGTTAAAGTCATTCTATTCTTATTTTAAGGTTAATACCTATGCAGTTTTGTTGATTCTTATTCAGCTTTATTATTTTACGCCATCATTTTGTCGCATAAACTCCAATACCTTTCGGGCTTCCTCATCCGTTAGATTCTGGTTGGGCATTCGGACCATACATAATTCAAGTTGTGCCTGTAATTCAGGATCCTTATCGATCATCGGATCAGGGTTCGTGATAAAATTCATGATCCACTGTGGCTTTCTCCGTTGTGTCACGCCTTTCCACCCGGGTCCTACCAGCTTTTCGTCGGTAAGCTTATGACAGGAAGCACATTTTAAATCAACAATCATTTTTCCGGCTGTGGCCATTGGCGCATCCAAATGTTCGCCGATTTCAACCTGGTCAAATTTTCCCTCACCTCGGTGTGGATCATATCCACTGGCGTCATTTGCCGTAGCTCCAGTTTCGTTCGCACTGTTGGCAACTGTTTTTTTCTCGCCATTGTTTGATGAACAGGAGTAGATAAATAATCCCATCAAACAGCATACAATTAGCTTTCTCATCTTATTTTGGTTTTGTATTCAAACTTGATTGTGTTTTACGTAATCCAAAGGTATAGGGGAAGGTTGTAGCTATTTTATGAGGCAAATCATAAAGTGCTTCAGCTTCAAAAAAAACACCGACCAAAAGACATAAAACACTATATATAAGCACATTAAAACAAAATTGATTTTAATCACTCATTCCTGTGACCAACATCAACATCTATTTTTCGATGATGCTATATCTTTATTCCGTATAGTTAATTTTAACTAATGTCGAACGATGATTCCAAGCGTAATACTTCTCGAAAAGGGAGCGAGCAGCATACATGCCGATGTTGGTGAAATACTTTTTCACGAGGACAGCATGGCGTTATTTTATTATCAGGTGTTAAATGGACGAGTTCGTCTTTCTAATTTCTTGTCCGACGGCCGAGAAGTCCTCCATAACGTGATCTGCGCCAACGAGGGATTTGGTGAAGTGGCCATATTAGACAACGGACTGAATACAGTAACAGCAATTGCAGACAGTTCATGTACTTTGTTGAAGATCAGTTCGAAAAGATTCTTCGAAATCATGCATGAATACGGTCATCTACATCATGTAATTTCACAAAAGATCGCCCGTGAGCTGCACTTTAAACTATTCATGATCAAATTAATTTACAATCGCTCACCTGAAGAAATCCTGTCCAATCTGATTCACAAATTAAATGAAAGCAAAAGGCTCGTTTGTCAGGAATGCAACCGACTTATGCTTACGCGCCAACAATTGGCAAATATGACTGGACTACGAGTAGAAACAATCATCCGGACAATGAAGCAAATGGAAAAGGATGATAAATTAAACATTGTCCGCGGAAAAGTCTTTGTTCCCGCCGATGGCATAGATTGAACGCTGAAACAACGATACCGCGTTCTGAAAAAATCAACATATGAATAAAATAATGAACTATTTAAGTATTAAGAAATGGATCGTCATTACCCTATTCAACTTGCTTATCGTCGGTATTTTGGGATTGATTATGCGTTTAAAATTTTTATTTCCCATTCCCTGGATCGACCAGAAAAACATCATGCACGCACATTCGCATTTTGCATTTTCAGGCTGGGTATCCCAAGCGCTCATGATCTTTCTCATGATGACCGTTCTGGAAATAAAAGTCAATCAAATTTTATGTAGAAAATATCAGCATATCCTATTGGCCAATTGCACAATTTCTGCAGGTATGCTTATTTCCTTTTTATGTACTGGTTATAGTATATATTCAATTATATGGTCATTCTTATCAATCCTTGTCTCTTATTGGTTTTGCGCTCAATTATTCAGGGATCTTAAATCATCTATGCTTCCTCCAGCTCTTTCGATTTTAATAAAGGCGGCCCTATTTTTCAATATATTTAGTTCATTTGGAACCTATTTTCTCGCCTATCTCAAAGCGACCCACCAAATGGATCCATTAAAACAACTTGCATCGGTCTATTTCTATCTTCATTTTCAGTACAATGGTTGGTTTTTCTTCGCTTGTGTCGCCCTGCTTGCTGGCTGGCTGTATAAACATGGTGGTAAAATACCCATGAGCCCACGTTTCTCGCTCACCTATGCCATGACTGTTATACCTACCTATTTCCTATCCGTGCTATGGTGGAAGAATCTACCTCTTTGGTTGTATATCATTATCGTTATGACAGTCGGATTGCAATTTGTTCTTTGGGTAACCTTAGCAAAAAGAGTCGTCAGACTGATCCGAAACAATGCTGCACTTCGCTTAAACCAAGACACAGCAAAGATTTGGATATGTGTCCTAGCGGCTATTTTCCTCAAGCTGTTATTACAGGGTCTGTCCGTCATACCTGCGCTGAGTCAACAAGCTTATGGCTTTCGGCCAATTGTCATTGCTTATCTGCACCTCGTTCTTTTGGTGATCATTACCCTCTTTTTAATTGGTTATGCTTTTCAGATTTGTCTGCTAAAAATGGAACAAGGCGTTCACTACGGTATTTACGGTTTACTTATTGGAATATTTTTGAATGAATTTGTATTAATGTTACAGGGGATAGGTGGATTTCTGCATTATCCTATCGCTGGAACACATCATGTGCTAGCATTCGCAGCTGTTGTTATTGTTGTAAGCCTCTACAGGATAATGCGAACCCAATTGCGCAAATAATGCAAATGGCATAATCTTCATGGGCCGGTAAATGCTCCAAATTAACGAGTTTAGTATTCATGAAGTTCTTCGATTTCAACATCAATTTAATAACCGTATAATTTTCTGATGATTAGAGGATGCCTGTACGCAATACAAAGTTTAGTTTATTCCATTTTTTCAAGGATTTAACAACTTCGCTACGGCTTTGACTGTAGGTCTGGTAAGCCTGATTTTTGCTGACAATCGCATTAACTTCCTGAGCAAAATAAATATCGACTGAGTCGCTGCGAATAATAGATCGTCTCTCGCGAATACTGATCGTTCACCTCACGCAATTTTCTTGTTCTTACTTTTATTATGAGAGAATTAAAATATGCTCAAAGGGCATACATTATTTAACAAAAAAACTTAAAAACAATGAAAAAATTATTGATGAGTGTGATAGCCGTTGCTACGCTATCAACTGCAGCTTTCGCCAGCACAGATGCAAACGCATCCAAAGAAAATGTCAATGTAAAAACAACTGCCTACAAGGTAGCCAAAACCAATGTAGATGCTAAAACCACCGCCAAAACAAAAGAAGACAATTCGAGGTTGATTAGATGTGTCTACGTATTAAAGGTATACAATAATAGTGGCCAAGTGGTAGCTACGCATACTTCGGAAACGTATGTAGAGAACTCATGTTCAGGATTCTTCGGAAATTGCAAAACGATTTATAGGCATATGCTAGCCAATGGCGAACTATAGTCTGAGATTTATTTCGTTCGGATTATAAGATTTTATCTAACCTTAGAATCCGTTATCGGAGGTCAAATAGGGTGTGTTCCGGCAATGTAAATAAAAAACGACATCAGAAAGGGGCAGTCCGGTCAGGACAGCCCCCTTTTTAATTAAAAAACATCCAATAATTTTGCATTCTAACCTTCATGCAAACTATTACAGTACCTGTACTCCCAATAACTTTAACCATCCAGTGCTGGTAATATCACCGTTCACCGCAAGCCGTATCCCAGGCTGATTATCATTTGTGGTATCTACAATAGCGACGGCCCAGGTATAGTTCCCCGTAGGAAGATCAACAATAGCTTTCAATTCGTAGGTCATCGGGTTATTTTTAAGCCAGGTCGAAGGTTCTCCTTGATCATCTACAAAAACCTTTTTAACGTTATTTTCGCCGTCCAGAAGGGCAAAGGCTACCTTATATTTATAGTTCCACTGCGGAATATTATTAGGGAAATAACCCCAGCCCATATTCCTCCAACGATGGTTAATTGTTGTTTCAGTACCGACATTGACTTTTTCCGGTAAATAAACCCGATCAGGATATAAACGATAGCCCCCCTCAGATATAAAACGTTGACATAACGTAAAGGACTTGGTAAACCAGCTTTCAATTTCACCGATCCGGAAATCCATCATGTTTACAGCCGCTTCCAAGGAGCTGTCAAATTCACCCTGCCGAACATCTTCGGGGTGGTTTTGTCTGTATTTACCGCTGGGATCAGTCCAATAACGGTGCGTACCTGTGGTTATCCAACCGCCCTCCATAATAACGGGACGTTTAAAATTCCACACCTTAGCAAAATTCTTCTCCCAGCTTTGGTAATAATCTGTCATTCCAAAGGCATCTTGACGCAGACTGTAGCCTTTATTGATCATTTTATTCAATAACTTCTCCGAATTGGGGTTCGCAGCTCCACTGCCCGAAGGGTCACCAACCAGACGATGATAATTAATCAGTAAGGGTACTTTTGTAAAATTCTTGGAATACACATCGGAAATCCAGTCAACAACTTCTTCTTTAATGACTTCAATATTTTGACCGGAAGGGTGATTAGGATCTTCATAAATTACACTATGCCCTTCCCCCCACAAACCGAGTCCATAGGCATCGACAAAAGAGGTTTTATTTAAATCGTTAAAATCCTTCGCTAGTTCTTCAATCACCTTGCTATAATATTTCCTAAAAATAGGATCTTGCAGTACTGGTGTTTTTCTATCGGGAAAAGAAGGATTAGCCAAATAATACTTAGCGCCTGCATCGAACACAAACTGCGGCGTATTTGCACCTTGGTCGCGACCGTCGACAACGATACGAAACGCGATGGGTAATCCTTTATCTTGTGCTCCTTTGATCATTTTGTAGATTGCTGTGCTAGGATCTCTCCAAGCATACACGCCATCTGCAGGATTAAAGGTTCGCCAGCTGGTACGGATATAACAGGCAGATGCATAATCAATCGCTTTGACCGTTTTACCCAAATCAGGTACATAAAATTGGGTATCCCAATAAGAAGGGTTTCCCGAAGCCGAAGCGTACATTACCCAACCATTTAAGGGATTACGAAACATAGTGCTCCTGTTGTAACTGGGTTTTACCAAGGTTCCTGATATATCTTTTTCGATATCAGCATCATTTTTCTTGCATGAAAATGCTAGAAAGCAAAGCATGACAAGACATGCTTTGAGATAGGCTTTTTTATAGGTTATATTTTTCACTTTTAGAAATGTTGAGGTTAACTTGTATTTTTTACCCGATCTCTTATCGTTTTAACGCCAGAATAGTCATATTTCTTAAATCAAGGATCAACACATTTGTGGTGGCGGGAATGGTGAAATATGAATCGCGATTACCCTTTATCGTCCCCCCGCCCATTTCGGTTACTTTTCCCAAATTGAGAGACAAAGTTTGCGCGACGCCGTCGGACGTAGGCGGAGCACTAAATGCGTAAGCCAGATTTTTGTTGTTACTGTTATCTCCGGTCACAATAAACTTAGTAGTACCAACTCTACCACCAGTATAGACCAAAATTTGCGGATCGGCCAAACTTACCTGACAATTCATTTTAACAGGCGCTCCCCAACCATTAATACTCCCATGCATCCATAAATCCGTCACGGTGGTCGTATAAGGTTGATCTCCTGTCCATATCACGGTTTTTGCGGAAAGTGCTTTCGCCGGCGAATAGATCGTAGCGGTAGCTTTCTGCATATTGACCACGACACGGTACTCACCAGCAGTTTCTATTTTCCAGGAGAATACTGTTTCTCTCATCTTTATCCCGACCGCATTACCATCGTTTATTGCTGCGCTCCCATCGGCAGTAACCACATAATTGGTCTCTCCGTTAAATTCGACAGGAATTTCAAGTTCGCCCGGCTGCAAATTCAATACATAAGCATATTGATCTAGGTTTTCCAATGTTTTTGGCAGCTCCACCTTAGTTCCGCCAACGGCGCTGCCGCTCAAGAACACTTTATCGGCATCAAAAACAACCGTCTTGATTGGATTTACTGTAATTCTTGCCGTCCTCACCTCAGGTGCTTCAAAAGTACCGCCGCCCTCCCATTGAGCAACTACCCTAAATTCCAGCGTAAAGCTCTTGTTTGCTGGTATACCCCACTTTTCATTGGCCCAATTTTGTAATTGTTCGGAAGTAAAGCTTCTGCTAAATACATTGTCGTCTTCATAGTTAAATATGGCCGTACCCGTACCGAAATTGTTCCCCACCACATCCAACATAGTGCTGTAGCTGACCAAATGATCATCTGACTGTGTCCTGGCAGGCTTCCAGTTAAATGTGACAATATCTTTGGTCATATTGACCTCGTCCAGCGTAATGTTTTCTGACGAAGGCTGAAGCTCCATCGTTTCATTGACTTTGGGTATATCCTGAATCTCCTGTTTGCACGATAACTGGCACAATACCATGCATAAGAAAAATAAAGCTTTGTATAAATAATTGATTATTTTCATTGGTTTATGTTTTTACTAACATTTGGATAATATCATGCGCCTGACCGGCGCAACTGCTGTTTTATCATCAGATCGGGAAACTGCCGAAAATTCGAGCGCCATTCGTACAGCTTCCCGCTAACATTAATTATACCCCGGATTCTGAGGGAATGGCGCTCCTGTATTTGCATCCCTGATCACCTGCGGAATAGGCCACAGGATATTATTATCCGTAATTTTATCCTTGATCGCATTATTATACTTCTTGACACGCTCTACCAAGGTATTGGTCCGCACTAAAGTGAATCTTCTGCTTTCTTCTCCAACTAATTCGCGGATACGCTCATCGAGCAAGAAATCCATATTGATTTGAGCACCGGTGATTTCGGAGGCCCCGGCTCTTTTTCGCACCTCATTGACAGCTTGCGCAGCTTTATCAGGCATATTTTGCCCCAAATAGGATTCGGCAAGTAATAGATAGGTTTCAGCCAAACGAAATTTCATACGGTCTTTGTAGCTACCGGATAGACTTAGATTTTCTGGCCGTCCATAAAAGAATTTTGTAATCGCTGGAAATAAGCTTTTTGTCGTAAACCAAGTTTGCTCAGTAATATTAGCCTTTTTGCCATAAAGCGAGGTCTCGTTTACGTTGTTATAATACCAGTTTCGTTTAATATTATGGCCCGAATTACGGATATCATTTGCTTCAAAAATACCCGCGACATTCCCTGTTGCATTTGTTCCAGTGGTGCCAACCCACCACTTCATCGGAACCAATTGTGCGATACCACGACCGCCCAAGGTATCCGCCAAAACAAATCCCGTAATGGTCGAGTAATTAGGTATCCAAGCCCTACGGGTCCAGTCATCTGAGTTGGTTCCACCACCGATTGTATTAAACTGAAATTGCAATACCCAGATACTTTCTTTATTACCACTTTTTCTATTTTGATTATTTTCCAAAAATAAATCGCTGAATACATCACCCGGTTTACCGCTATTCACCCCATATCTACTTTTCATAAGGTTATAATAACCACTATTGATAACGGCCAACGCTGCCTTTTCCGCTTCGGCATGATTGCCCTGTAACAGATATATTTCGCTTAGCAAATGGCTTGCGGCCCATTTGGTCAGCTTACCTTCTTTAACACCGTCCGGATTCGTGGGCAGATTATCCACCGCAAACTTTAGGTCGTCTACCATGTGCCCGATCACTTCGGCTTTGGGTGTACGGGTAAAATTAAGCTGAAAGTCATACAGAATGGTTTCTACATAGGGTACATCACCATAAAGGTAAACCAAGGTACGATAAGCATAAGCACGAAAGAATCGAGCTTCGGCCTGGAAACGTGCCTTATCTTCCGGCGTATCCCAATTGGTGTTTTTTTCGGAATAAACCAGCATCAAGTTTGCAGAAGAAATAAGATTATATGCCCAATTCCAGTAAGTGCCCACAAACCGCTCTGAAGCGGTAAGCGTGAGGTTAGCAAAAGCCATCAAAGAACCATCACTATTAATTGCGTCGGCGATATCTGTCGATACTTGTAAGGCTTCGTATGGACAAGCGCCATTGTGAATAAACGCCCCACCTTCACCATAGGTATTGTATTCAGAACGCGTGAGTGCGTATAAACCAGCACTTCCCACTTCGAAACCGTAGGTACTGGTATACGTATTGGATGGTGCCAGTTCAGTTTTGAGCTCTTCCTCCAGAAACTTCTTACAGCCTCCCAAGGTGAACAATACGATAAGCCCTAAACTTGTTGTGATAATATTTTTTATTTTCATGTCCTATTCGATTAGAAATTTATATTTAAGCCAAACATATAAGAACGTGCCGTTGGATAAGAGGCCATCCAGCTATTGTCATAATTGAGCACCTCTCTGATATTAGAAATCGTATTCAGATTGTTGATGCTGGCATTTATATCAATACCATTTACACCTACCTTTTTAGCAATTTTTTGCGGTAATTTATAGCCGAAGGTGATATTTTTCACCTGCACATAGCTCACCTTTTTATAGTACCCGTGCCCCAATGGATTGAGATAGCCCGGTGAAACAATCGTCGCATTAGAATTCTCCGGTGTCCAATAATTTGCATCGTGTACATAGTTAGTAATTCCGAAAGTCCAGGCCCCCAAATTGGCCATATGATCGTCGCGCCAAACACCAAAAACACCAGTGATTAAAGCAGATGCATAAAAATTTTTGTAAGAGAATCGGTTGGCCAAAGAAGCTGTGTAACGTGGATTTTTAGATCCGATAACCACTCTGTCACTGGTCTCTATCTTGCCGTTACCATCGCGATCATACAGCTTGGCGGCCCCAGGAGCTGCCCCGTCAACAGTAATGGTTTCTCCATTTTGCCATACACCGATCATTTTATAATCGTAGAAAACTCGCAAGGGTTGACCAATAAACCAATTATTAGCAATATCATCTATGCCATCCCCCCTTAACTCGACGATTTTGTCACGATTTAGAGAAAATACAGCAGTCGTATTCCATTGGAAATTTTCGCCTTTAACATTCGCCGAATTTAAAGTGACCTCAATCCCTTTATTTTGAGTTGCACCAATATTGTCCCAAATTCGATTGTACCCATTCATAATAGGTACGGTACGGGTCATCAACAGATCTTTCGTTTTAGAAAGATAGGCATCAATAGTTCCGCCAAACCTGTTGTTAAATAGTTGAAAGTCCAGCCCAAGATTTGTCGAATAGGTCGTTTCCCATTTCAAATTAGGGTTACCGACACCATCTCCGGCCAAATATGCTGTAGTCACCGCAGCGCCATCATCGCCCCAGATATATTTTACATTGGAATATAAGCGGTCTAAAGTGCGATAGGGTGTAATTGCCTGGTTACCGTTGGCTCCATAAGAAAGGCGGATTTTCAGCATGTCAAGCCATTTGACATTATCTTTCAGAAAGCGTTCTTCCCCAATTTGCCATGCCGCTGCTGCCACAGGAAAGAATGCATATTTATTGTTGATACCAAATACCGAAGCCCCATCTGTACGTCCGGTCAAGGTCAATAAATACTTCCCTTTGTAGGCGTAATTTATTCTACCCATATACGATAGCATGGCCGACTCCGACAACGAAGCACTGTTGGAAACAAGACGGCTGGCCGAACCTATCATAAAGTATTCTGTATCATCAGTTACAAAACCAGCCCCGCTTTGTCCCGTCGACCAGCTTTTTGTTTTTTGCATACTGAATAAACCAGTCACATCAAAACGATGATCGCCGATCTGCCGCTCGTATTTAAGCAAGTTCTCCCAGGTATAATCGTTATAATTAGAATTGTTGATGGAAGCACTGCCTCCGGCCTGTGTACCCTGATCCCTGCCTTCAAAGGTATTACGCCCATAATAGGTTCCTGTAAATCCATTGCGGTAATTATAGCCAAAATTTGATCGTAAGGAAAGACCTTCTATAGGCAACAAAATATTGGCATATCCCGAAAGAAAGAAATTGTTATTATATCTATCCTGGATCGCATTGACGTTACGCATCGGATTGACGATCAATGAGTACTCCATAGGTTCAGGAACATACTTACCAGATTCGTCCTTATAACTACCATAAGGACTTTGCTTAATGGCATGCTCCAAATTTGGTGTAATACCACCGTCACTTTTTCGGGTGTATTGCAACCCAATACCAGTCGTTAGCCATTTATTAAAAGTCTGATCCACATTTGTGGTTATATTTAAACGTGACAACTTGGAATTATACACTACACCTTCTTGATCTAAAGCTGCAAGGGCAGCCATATATTTTGTGTTTTCAGTACCCCCGGAAATGCTCAATTGATGATCCGTGGTCAAAGCTTTCCGAAAGACGTAGTCTTGCCAATTATTGGTAATGCCTTTCGCATAATTACCACGCTCAGTTACACTAATAATATCGCCTGCTATAGGATCTAACAACGCACCAGTATACCCCTGCTTGATACGGGCAATGTCTTGTTGGAAGCGGATATATTCATTGGGGCCCATGACATTGATACGCTGCATTGGCTCAGCCATGCCAATCAAACCTTTATAGTTTACTTGCGCTCTACCTAGCGCTCCTCTTTTGGTTTGTATCAAAATAACACCATTCGCCGCTCGAGAACCGTAAATAGCCGATGCGGAAGCATCTTTTAGGATAGAAAGGTTTTCAACGTTATTGGGATCAATATCTGCCAAAGATCCGCTGTATGGAATACCATCCAAGATAATGAGTGGACTATTATTGGCCGAAATTGAATTTTCGCCCCTTATCAACAAGCTTTGCGATGCCCCTGGCGCAGCTTCACCGGTGGTAATGGAGAAACCGGCCACCTGTCCCACCAAGCGATCCATCAGATTGGAGGTCGATACCATACCTAGCTGCTCTTTTCCGACGACAGCCAAGCCTCCTGTTAGATCTTTTTTCTTGGCTGTACCATAACCGACCACAACGACCTGATCCAAAACATTCGTTCCAGACATTTTCACATGGATGACTCCTGATGGATTGACTTTTACTTCCTGGCTATTGAAACCAATATAGGTAAATAGTAGCGTAGCAGTGGGAGCCGCCTGGATAGTAAAATTTCCATTTGAATCGGTCTGTACACCATTTCTCGCTCCCTTAATCATGACCGAAACACCTTTAAGTGCTTCTCCCGCATCATTAGTCACCTGACCCTTGACTTGCATTTGATCTGCTGCTTGCGAATAAGCGTAATTGGATGCCACCGCCAATAGGGTAGCACTCATTATCCAGCTCCTGAGCCAGATATGTATCTTTTGTATCATTGATTTATAATGGTTAGTTTAAAATTACCTGTGTTCTTTACTTTCCCTTTCTCGTAGAGAACATATATTTGAAATAATTATGCTTCAATAGGCTTGGACTAATTTAACTTCTTGTGATAAATAATAGGTGAGGCTGCAAACACATACGCAATGCGGAAGGCAACATCTCGTTTGCCGACCTATTGACGAAATACAATATTCCGAAAAGTAATGTCATTGGTTTTTGTAAAGTTGGGATTACCCTGCGTGAGCCTGATCACGTGGTCGGGAATAATTTTCATACACATATTTTCCTTTTTAAAATTGGTTAAGACAAAACTATAATCATCACCAATTCCTAGGGTTCGTTTTTGTACGAAAATGGTTTGATTTTGTACAAAAGGCAAAAACAGGTGTTTTTGCCTTAAACAAATGAGATCGCGAGCGATTGTATCACTAATTTTTTATTTCCATTACGTGATCTAGAAGTACAGAATCGCTTTGTTGCACATCAATAGCCTCACCTTGCCCTTTGTACAGGATGTCTCTGAAACTGGCCTGGGAAATACCGCTGGCTTTTATAGGTTGATGACTGATGAAATTCCGCACAAACAAACCTTTCACATGCTCGGCATACTCAACCACTAGACCTTGTTTCGCCAAGGGACTGATGACCATATTGTCAATGAAAATATTGCTTATCCGGAGTTTACCTACAGGCATAATCCGAATAGATCGGTGTGAGATCGAATAAAAGTCCTGCCAATTTTGGAGATAAATAGTCGAAATATTGTCGATTTCACCCCTGTATATCGAGCCACTGACCACATTAACATTTTCTTCACCAGCTCCCACTCCAGTATCTGTCAAACCGATGTTAATAAAATCGTCGCCACTTTTTCCTCTACAATTTGAAATAATAATATTCTTACAGCCAAAACGTATGCCCATCCCATCTTGGTTTAAGATCTGATGGTCAGTTCCATCCACATTCACGGCTTGCCTTACGTTAAAAGTAATATCGCTTACCTTACCATTTGTACAGCGCTCTAGCACCAATCCATGCCCATGATAATCTTTCAATGTAATGCCACTAACCTCAAAAACATCGGTATAAGCCAATATAATGGCGTGATTTCGCCAACCACCCTTTTGATTCATTCCGGGTTTGCCAGCATCAGTGCCATAAGATTGGTCAAATCTGCTGGGATTTAGCGATAGCGTTTTATTATGATCGCCGGTAGCTCTTGGATGATCAGCTCCTTCTAGAAGGACATTACCTTTCCCAATGATCTTGATGTTTTTTAATGGAGATATAGTATTGATTCCCAATCCAGAATTCGCTGAACGAATAAAATTATCCCGACATTTATCGGAAAGCTTAATGGTGCAGTTATTCAATTCGAGTTCAAAATCACCAGGAAGTAAAATGGCCTGATCAATGAGCCAAACACTTTTTTTAGCTATGGCGTCATATTTCGGTATGACTACTTTTCCAGTACTGTTTTTTGCCGCATTTATAGCCTTCTGTATTCGTTCAGACTGCGTACCAGTTTTATAATTATTGGGACTAATATACATTTCATCTACCGCTTGGTTGACTGCTGCTGTCAAATGCATAATATTACATAAGCAAATAAAATAGCTAAAGAGAAGCACTCTTTTAAAAATTATCATTTTCATCATCGTTAGGATTGGCTGTTTTTCATTTCTTCCCGCTGGAAACTTTCTTTTTAAAATCTGAAGGACTTAGTTCAAACTGCTTTTTAAAACAGACACTAAAGTACTTGGCATTGTTAAACCCGGTCTGATAAGCAACTTCCGCAATGGTCAAATCCGATTTCTCCAACAGATAAGCACTTCTTTTCAGACGCATATTCAAAATAAACTCTTTGATCGACATGCCCACAATATCATTTATTTTCTGATAGAGGATGGTTCTGCCCACATTCATGTCAGCCACAAAGTCTTCTACGGAATAACTGGCATTATCGATGTTTTCTTCAATGATCCGAATGGCCTTAACTAATAGCTCCTCATCCATGGATGTGACGGTAACATTGGACGGATCCACTTGAATATGTTTACTGTATTTTTCTTTTAATTCCTGCTGGTTTCTTAAAATGGTTTCTGTTTGTTGCAACAGATAGTCGATATGAAAAGGTTTATCAATAAATACATTGGCACCAAATTCCAACGCTTTTATTTTATTCTGATTGTCATCTCCGGTACCAGAAATCATAATAATCGGAATATGGCTAGTCTTAAAATTTTGCCTCAGGCTACGACAAACATCCAAACCACTTCGATTCGGCATGATTAGATCCGTAATAATGAGTTGTGGATAGATTTTTTCAGCTTTTATTAAGCCCTCTTCTCCGTCACTGGCAGTATATACATTATATTTTTCAGCCAGACGTTGCTCTAAATAACCCCGAAGTTGTTGGTCATCTTCAATGAGCAGGATATTATCTGTCTTTTTTATGCTTTTGCATCCCCTTTCAGGCGCAAAAATATCCGGGGTGATGATCTCATCGATTTCAGAAACCGTGTAATCATAAACATTAGATTGCATATCTCCCGAGCCGGCCTGATTTTTTAAAGGCAGGGAAATGGTAAATGAAATTTTATCGGTCTTATTGACCATCCATATTTTGCCTTCCAGCACATCTACGAGTTCCTTGACAATGGCAAGCCCAAGTCCTGAACTTTCTTCGAAAGTTGGCCGATGGGATGATAGCCTGTTGAAAGAGGTATATAGAGTTGAAATCTGCTCTTCAGAAAAACAGTCACCGGTATTTAAAATTTCAATGGAGATATATTCGACTTCCGTCATATTCAAGGATGAAAACCGTTCTTTTTCCTCCGCCGTGGTAGGATAGATACGTACCCCCACATACCCATTATCAGGTGTATATTTTAAGGCATTAGAGAATAGATTAGTCAATATTTTTTCGATAACATCATAATCAAAGGCGACATACAAGTTATCCTTAAAAGCCGAAATATTCGTTTCCACACTTTTTTTGTTGGCATAGAGCTCAAATAGGCCAAATATATCGCGTACAAAATTAATAAAATCACCAATTTGAGGATTTAGGGTAATTTTTTGACTTTCAATTTCCCTAAAGCGCAACAATTGGCTAATCATACGTTGAATTCGAGAGACATTCTTCTCTATTAAATCCATGTAAACCAAAGCAGTATCATGAGGTACAATAGTTTCTCTGAGTTGCTTAAGCGGCTGTAATACCAAAGTTAGTGGTGTTTTTAAATCGTGCGAGATATTGGTAAAGAAATCAGTGCGCGCCTGGTTCAGCTCATGCATATTCCGTTCCTTTAAACGCTGCAGCGCCAACCGCTCCTTAAACACTCTTTTATTGCTATAATATCGCATAATAAAAAAGAGCAGGGCAGAGATAAGGGCAACATAGCAACAATAAGCCCACCAGGACAAAAAAAATGGTGGATCTACGTGGATGTATAAGCGCGATATTTGATTGCCCCATTGTCCATCATTATTGGAAGCCTTGATCTCGAAAGTATAATCTCCAGCCGGAAGATTAAGAAACTGTACAGATTTTTGGTTGGCATGACTGATTTGCCAATCTTCACCAAGCCCCAGCATACGATATGCAAACTGATTCTTTTCGGCAAATAGATAACTATTCGCCGAAAACTTAATTTCGACATTAGACTGATTACTAGAAAGCCTTATCTTATCTCCCTTTTGGTTGGACAGGCTTCCAATGTCTTTGGATAAAATCGACGAGCCGTCATCGGGTTTAACCAAGGTATTGTTCACCAGAAATCCTGTAAAAAAAACTTTTGGTTTTTGCGGATTTTTATTGAGGTACGTAGGATCAAAAAGTAAAAAACCATTGGTGCCGCCAAACAGCATTTCGCCTTTGGAAGTTTTGTATGCAGCATGTATGTAAAATGAACCAATATTATCTTCCTGGTAGAATCTCGCTTTTTCAAATGCTCTGGATTTCAAATCGAAGAAAAAAAGACCATCACTGGTACTTAACCACACATTTTTCGTAACGGCATCTTCTAAAATACCGAATACCATTTTGGCCGGAAAACCATTGCTTGCACTATAATTTATATACGTTCCGTCTTTTTTAAGCACGTTTACACCTTTCCCTAAGGTCCCTAGCCATACATCGCCATTCGAAGCCACGGCATAACTGCACAGATTATTTGCAGAATAGGAAGCATCCTTGACCATATAGTGCTTTAAAACGGTTAGCGTATGAGTATTTACGACAAAAAATCCCTGATGGCTAATTAAACAGAGCTGGTTTTGCTTATTCACATATAATGCTTCTACTTCTAGATTCAACTTATTGCCTTTGGAATCCTTGATTCTAACCATTTCTATCGGACCTTGTCGGTTCTTGCGATATAAAAATGATTTGTCGGGATCTGTCATCCACCAGTTACCCTCCTGATCGTTTGCAAAATCATACACCGTCAGCAGTTGCTGGCTTTCCGGAGAGCGGAAATCGAAACTACTGAAACGCTGATTGTTTACATCATAACTACCAATTCCACCATTATAGGCAGAAATCAACAGGCTCTTGCTTGCTTCGTCAAACTTAAGCCGCTTAATCATATTGGGACTTGGCCCCCTATCCTGCGACTTTTCGGGATGGATAAACTGATCTTTTTTCCTATCCCAGTAATTTAGGCTCCCCCCCTCTGTACCGATCCATATATTTCCCAGATGATCTTCCTGAAAACTACTGACAATGGGATGATTCAGACCGCCAGGGCTCGGTTTAAAGTAACGTACTCTCGAATCGTAAAGCGAGCAATAGGCGATTTTACCGCCGTAGGTACCTATCCAAACACCCTGATCCGGATCGGGATAAATTGTCCAAATGGAGTTATTCGGCAATGAATAAATATCGTTCAGGTTCATCCGCAAGGTGCTGCTACCTTCATTGGCGGGATCATAAAGGAATAATCCTCCCTGGGTAGCCACCCAGATCACACCAGTTTGGTCCAAGTACAGTTTTTTCGTTAAAACGAATGAATTTCCAGCAACCGCTACCGGAATTTTCTGTTTTAAATTACCTGTCAAATCTGTGACATGTATTCCTCCCCGCGTTGTTAAAAAGTAATACAGCCCACGGTATGCAACCACATCGTTCACCTGATTTGCTGTACTGCTAAAATCCGCAAACTGAACAAGGCGCTTTTTAGACATTTCTACCGTGTGTAAGATTGCATCTTGGGTTAAAAATACTTGGTCTTTGACACTCAATACATTTTGAAAAGACTTGTTTTTGGGCAACAAAAAACTTTCTATGTGTTCATTTTGTGGGTTATAGCGGAGTAAACTATTTTCAGAGAGCATGTAAACTTGACCATCATGATGTACACAAACTGAACGAATTACTCCGGGGACAACGATATGAAAAGAAAACCGTTCGTAATTAAATTTTAACAAACCCTGTCCCGACGCTAAAAATAAATTTCCTTTTCTATCGCGAATTAAAGAACCATAGCCCCATTTCTGCTTTGGCTTCATCGCCGAAACGATATCGTTTAACTGATAAAAGCTATTGCCATCATACATGAAAAGTGCATCGGGTCCGGTATACCACATACGCCCTAAACTGTCTTTAGCAATGCTTTGTATACCGCCATAATACGAAGTTTCGGGCATGAGGTGAAACCGGTATCTTGAAAGATCAATACCGAGAACACATTGCCCCCAGAAAATAAAAAAACAAATTATTAGACTGTATTTATTCATTTACAGATGCTTCTAAAGCTGCTTAAAGTTCAATCAGAGATTTACCGATACTAGTTGCAATCAAAATGCTCAGCGATATTATTTACAAACAGTATTCCGTTAAACTACGATTCTCATTTTATTATACAAAGAGTCACGTCCAAATTATGGCATAAGTTCTTTTTCAGCAAGTGAAATCCAAACCAATCAAAAACGCCAATTTACTTAAAAACAGGGGTAGGCGACAAATTTATCTTCGTTTGTTGCTTGTTTTTTAGCTCGAATATCACCAGTTCATTGTGGTCGGGTAATAAATATTCTGACGGGATTAACAATGATTGTTGTTTTTCTTCTTCCCAATAAGACCCTAAATATTTTTGATTTATCCAAACTTCTCCCATCCCCCACCCTGTCATATTAAGATACTTGTTTTGTGACGGATTAATTTCGAACTGACCCTGGTAAAAACCAGGGCCACTAGGGGGTGCACTTCGTTCAAAAATCAGATTCTTAAGTGGATAATTTCGTGCATCCAAGGGGATCATTTTCCAGTTGTGCAGTTCGTTTCCAGCTAAAGTAACCGCACCAAACAACCCCTTTGAATTGTCTGTAATTTCTGGCCCATAGGTGATTCGCCCGATATTCTCGACATAAAATTGAAGTATATGTGTGCCTGAACCTGTTTTAATCACCAGTTTTTTATCTTGATCCGTCAGAGTTCCCTGTAACATGCCATCCACATAGACCACCGCATAATCGCGTACATTCTCTAATGCTAGTTCTTCACTTTCGGCATCCGTAGTAATCTCGGTCTGATAAAGCACATAGCCAAATTCGACGTTCAAATCGTTAAAAGATAACGGACTTTTAGCCTCGACGGTTTTTTTATAGATCTGCGATACTCCGGCTTTCCATTCTACCATCACTTCTTGTGCCTTTAGGGATTGCCCTAACAAAAACGCTGTTAGCGTCCAGATAAATGCTCTTATCATCGTTTAACTCTTCTTTACTTGATTAAAAATGATTGAATAAAAGTCTCATCCACGGCTACTTGTGGCGAGAATTTCGCACTTTTTACATAGTTATCCATACTATACAACAATTGTTGGGTGGCCGGGCGGTTATCCATATCGGTCTTTGTATCTAATGCCATTACCAGAAGTTTTCCACCGTTCAGTTGAGCTTCGAAACCTATACCTAATTTTTGGTTGTTATCATAGCTGTCAATGACTTGTATAAACGGACGAAGTTGTTGTGGGGCATCTTGCATTTCGATTACTTTTGCATGATTGAGGATATCCCACCATTGCCAATCAGTATGGTATGAAGTAAGGAAATCTTTAAACATGGCCTGTTGATGATGGACCAGGTTGCCGATCGTCATTGGTGCCCAAGCAAACATAATAGGGTTCCAAAAATGATTATGAAATAGTGATTTTCGACCTTTTATTTTGTCTGGCGAAGCATAGAGAACCACCGTTTTTCCCTGAGACAGCTGGCTTTTTGCAACATCATCATAGACATCGGTGTACAAAACCTTATCTGTAGACTGCATCAGATTTTGATGTTTGGGATATACCCAAATGTCCCAGCTATTTTTAATAGAATCATTAACTGCAAGATGAACCGTAACCTTTTGGCTGCGGACATTTTTTAGGGGAATCTCAAATTCACCCACCGGCGATACATTTTCGTTGGCAATGGTTTGCTTTTTAAGCGTACCCTTTTGCAATACACTGCCTGCGGTATCCGTCAACCACCATTTAATTGTGGCATTTTCGAGTACGGAATTGCTAAAGTTATACACTTCCGCTTTACCTTTAAATGTTTCCGTATTGAAGAAACTGCTTTTTTCGTACCGCAGTAATGCGACAGTGGGCGCGCAAAACTCGCGGAATTTATCGGCAGTAACCAGTCCCTTTGAGTCCCAGAAGGGATCAAAAATACCGACTGGGGCGTAGCCTTGCCCCGGAAAATCGTTCATCGACAAGAGCTGGAAACCAGCGGATTTACCCGAGCGCAATAAGGCTTCGATAACGGCTTTGTATTCCAGTACCGTCAGCGCACCAGATGCCCTAAAGAAATCTTTTGCCTGATCCAACATGCCATTCTTTTGCAATAGGTCTCGAAAAACCTCAAAATTTCGGGCCTCCACGGGACTGTTTGCATATTTCTTTATCTCATCAAAATTTGGGTAGATACAACGTTGTCCCGACTCGTGCGAGATAACAGGCACATCTACATCAGATTCCATGTTCTTATCCCAGTCGGTGCCGGGTAGCCCCTCATAAACCTTCACCGCACCTTTATTGGTTTGTTGCGATACGTAATATTGATCTGACTTAACCCGTGTTCGCGCCGTAGAACCACTATACAGATGGCGCGGATCAGCTTTTCTACCTTCCGCAGTCAATTCCTCAATAAAGTCGAAATTGCCTGTAATTTCATTGCCATTGCAGTAAAGAACAAAAGAAGGGTGATTGCCATATTCTTTTAAAATAGCTTTAATTTCCCGGCGGAAAAAGTTATATCTTGCTTCGTCCGGTTCGGCATCTTTGCCCCACATAGGCATTTCCACCTCAAAATATATTCCGTGTTTGTCTGCCATGCGAAAGGCAGCAGCCGGAGGGCACCAAGAATGGAAACGTAAATGGTTCATGCCGTAGTTCTTCATCAGCATCATAATTCTTTCCCAAGAGCCATCATCAAGCGGAGCATGTCCTGTTTTTGGAAAAACCGCATTTTCTACATTACCTCGTAAATGTATCGGATGATTATTGAGCAGTATATGATTTTTTCCCTGCTTTACTTCGCGCATACCAAAGGTGGTCGATTTCTCATGCTTATAGCTATTGTTACCATCCGAAGTATTCAACTGGCAGCTAATCCGATAGAGATTTGGGTTAAACTCATCCCACAGTTTAATGCGTTTTCCTAAGGGAATATTGGCCTCTACAAAATTTACCGAATCAGTACTTACGATGGCAAGCTGATGCTTGAGACTGTAGTTTGTTCCGGCGATAGCAAAGGATACCTGACCATTTATCTGCTTTTTAGTCGTATTATTTACCTTTAACTTTACTTTTATAGACTGATCGGCTATGTTGGGATATACCTGAAAATCGTCGACGTAAACCGGATCTACGGCCATCAGCTTCATATCACCCAAGATGCCATTCCAGTTAATTTGCGTAAATTCTGTATGCGCATGATTCCATTTGTGCGTATTGTACTGAAATCGATTATCAATACAAATGGTAATGCGATGCTTCTTTCCCGGTTTTAAAAATGCACTCAAATCGTGGTTGTGCGGCACGCTGACATAATCGATGCTGCTAACTTCTTTGGTGTCTACAAAAATCGAACTCAACCAATGGGTACGTTCAAAATAGAGAAATATTTTTTTCCCTTTCCAGTCAGCAGGGATTTCGATATCACGTTGGTACCATGCCGGACCCATGTATTCATATTTTCGGGTCAGACGGTCAATATATTTATAGGGAGTTTGATACCCTATATGATAATCATCTGTAATACCCGGTAGTTTAATCGTCCCTTGTAATACGTGATTATACCGAGGCGACAGCGAGCCCCTACGAAAATCCATCACATCAGTCTGGAACCCCCAAGTACCGGATAAATCCACGACATCTTGCGCTTTCAATAACGCTGTATGCACTAAAAGCCACAGTAAACATATTAGTTTAACGTATTTGAATATACCTGTTTTGTATGTGTTCATTTTGTGTGTTACTCTTTTCTCTACTTTCATTCATTTCTATAAATTATTCTCATAATATTCCTTTATAAGATACCATGCTTTCTTTCGATAACCTTGGTCCGATACTAACCCTTTTCGATTCCATCCCCCTTGGTTAGTCGGATGAAAACGGAAAGGCGAACGGAAATCAAATAACACCCAAGGTGAAATTCCGCGTAGGTTTGGGATATGCTTAAACATTTGCAAGTTGTCTTTGTATAAAGTTGCTTGGTAATCTTCACTCCATGAACTAGCAACATCCTTTTCGCCGGTTTTTCCATAGAGGGCCTCTCCGCCGAATTCAGAGATAATCAAAGGCTGCCCTTTTGCCACATCCCATACAGCTTTATCAGGGGAAACCGGCCAATTGTGGTACCAGCCTAAATATTTATTAACCGCTACCACATCCAGCTCTTTAATGAAAGGGTCGTCCATGACAAAGATTTCTTTTTCTTTATTAAAACGAACCAGGTCAAAAGCAGCCGTAATAAGTCGCGTTGTGTCCATAGCTCGGCATGTTGCAATCAAGTGCCTGATGAAAGCATTTCTTTGTTCGGAAGGTTGGGTTTCGTTAGCTACCCCCCAAAAGGTAAGTGCACAACGGTTTTTATCACGCTCGATCATTTCACGCATCATTTTAACCGCTTTTTTCTTGGTCGATTCATTTTCAAAATCGATCCCCTGCCAGATGGGAATTTCCTCCCATAACATGAAACCCATTTTTTCTGCCATTCGCACGATATATTCATTCTGTGGATAATGTGCCAAGCGAATCATGTTACAGCCCAAAGCCTTAGCTTCAGAAAGTAACATCAACGCATCTGACTGCGAAAAAGCACGGCCCTCACGTTGAGGTATTTCCTCATGAAATGAAATCGACTTCAGAAAAATAGGCTGGCCATTCAGCAAGATATCTTCCCCCTTCACCCAAATATTGCGAAAGCCGATCTCCTCTTCTATTTCGTCAGTTTGGGTAGATATCTTGACATGATATAATTTTGGTGCAGTTGGCGACCAACGCTTGATTTCTGTTGATGTAAAAGACGTTTTTACTTCTCCCAAAGCATTCGTCTCAAGTGTTTGTTTCAATCCTAATTCTGGTATTTCGATGGTTACGGAAGAATTGGCCAACTTTTCTGAAAGTTTTACCTGAGCATTGATTTTATTGCCTTTGGTTTTGTCCAATTGGATAAAATAATCGTCAATAAAAACTTTCGGTGTACTAACTAGAAAAACATCACGGGTAATGCCGCCGTAGTTCCACCAATCAAACGCCATTGCTGGAATGGCATCTATCCGACGCGTATTATTGACCTCAACGACCAAAAAATTATCATTTTCTTTCACAGCATCTGTTATTTCAACCTGAAACGGAGTGAAGCCTCCTTCATGTTGTCCGATCTCTTTGCCATTGAGATAAATGCGACAACGGTAACTTACAGCAGTAAAATATAAAAACAGCCTATTTCCGCTTGCTTTCGCTGCATCGAACTTGCGGCCATACCAAATGGTACCCTCATAGTATTTAAGTTCGGGCATCTGGCTGTTCCAATCCGAAGGCACGTTTAAACGAATACCATTTTCGAAGGCATATTCGTAGAAATCAGTCTTATTTTCGGGCTTTTTATTGAGATAGATTTTGTTTTTTCTACCCTGGTCATACAAGTCGACAATGGCATCCCACTTACCATTTAATAACTGTGCACGCCTACCATACACATTAATCATATTTTGCTGAGCAACAAGATGAAATGCGAACAGATTAAAAAATAGAGATAATACCAAAGATAGATTGATCAGCTTTACCATAATAGATGTTATTTTTTATAGAATCTTCATTTTCTATTTTACCCGTATAACCGACAGTTTGGTCCAGCCCTGCGGAGTTAATTCTTCATTGAGTGCGAGTTGAATTGCTGGTTTACTATTTTTTGTCGTATCCACAATGGCGACAGCCCAGGTGTAAATTCCCGCAGGTAGATCTATTTTTGCTTTTAGGTTGTAATTCACACCAGCACCTTTCAACCATACAGACGGTTCGCTCTGATGATCAATAAAAATCTTCTTCACATTCCCGCTAGCATCTAACAACGCAAAAGCTACTTTATATTTGTAGTTCCACTGTGGAATATTATTTGGTAGATAACCCCAGCCCATATTCTGCCAACGGTGAGAAATTAATGCTGCAGCACCGGAACGGATATCTTGAGGTAATTTGATCTGGTCCGGATAGACACGATATCCCCCCTCTGAAGTAAACCGTTGAACCAGATCAAAGGACTTAAACCAAGACTCAGTTTCCCCGCCCGCTCTGAAATCCATCATGTTCACATGAGCTTCAGCCGACAAATCAAACTCGCCCTTCCTTACATCCTCGTCGTGTCCTTCTCTATATTTTCCACTGGGATCTGTCCAATAACGATGCTTGCCCGGAGCAATAATCCAGCCGCCCTCCATAATGATGGGCCGTTTGAAATTCCATTTCTTGGCAAAATTCTTTTCCCAGTCCTGATAATAGCCTGTCATACCAAAAGCATCTTGGCGCAAACTATAACCTTTATCAATAGCTTTATCCAATAAGCGTTCGCTGTTTGGATTTACAGCTCCCCAACTTTCGGGATGCCCAACCAAACGGTGATAGTTAATAACTAAAGGTACTTCGGTGAAGGCTTTAGCATATAAGTTGGTTACCCAATCCAAGGTCTCTTCCTTTATTTTTTCAGTACTTTCGGGAGTTGCTGTTTTCGGATCTTCATAAACTACATAATGTGCCTCGCCCCATTTTCCCAAGCCATAAGCGTCAATAAATGAAGTTTTTTCAGAGTCATTAAATTCTTGAGCTAACGCGGTTATAAATTTGCTATAGTACTTTCTGAATACCGCATCCTGCGGATAGGGAGTTTGCCTATCTGGATGGTTTTCATTTTCCAGATAATATTTAGCGCCTTGATCAAAAACAAATTTGGGTGTATTTTGACCTTGGTCGCGGCCATCAACCACAATGCGAAGCGCGATGGGCAGCCCTCTCTTTTGCGCTCCTTTCAGAAGCTTTCCTATTTTAGAACTCGGGTTATCCCAGGCATAAACACCGTCACTGGGATTCAGCGATGACCAACTTGTGCGTACATAACATGCCGAGGCGTAATCAATGACCTTTACTTTTTTACCCAATGCTGGTACAAAATATTCGATATCCCAATACGTATCATCTGCATTCCGCGGCGCATACATTACCCAGCCATTTAAAGGATTGCGCAAGACTGATTGGCCATCGTACTTTGGCTTCAATAGGATATACGCTGAGCTGTTTGAATCGCTCTCACTTTTATTTTTTTGAGAAAAGCCAGACAACGTGGATGTACAAAATAAAAGTGATAAAATACTTATTATACCATGAGAGATTATTTTTCTGTTTATCATTTCGTATCAGAATATATTATTATGTGTATTGGTTATTGGTTACTGTATTCCCCATTTACGCAGCCCACTACTACAGTTTATAACTTATTGGGCTGGTTTAATAATAAAATGATTTATTGAGGTACGGTACAAAAATAGCTATAGTGGATTTCCACTAGGGTACTGAATCGTTCAGAAATGGTTCATTTTTGTACAAAATGGCTCTAATCGTCTCATTTGAAACAGCGGTCGATGAAATTAATGTAAAGGTCCTTAGTCTCCCATATTCTTGTATGCTGAATACGTTAGAAAACTTGCTGAACCTCATAGCGCTAAGATTCGGCACAAAACATGCTAAAAAAGACGATTTCACCCCCTTCTTTTGCTGTAAATCCCCTCGAATTATACAGTTTGTTGTGACGATAATTGTATTAACATAACTCAATTTATAACCAAAATTCTTATTAATGAAAAGATGGAAGAAGATTAAATCTCGTCTAGGAATTTTTATGTTTCTAATGACGGCAACTTGTTTTGCAGCCATTGCTCAACAAGTTCGGGTACAAGGAAAGGTCTCCTCAGAAAATGACGGTACAGCTTTATCAGGCGTCACGGTGAGTGTTTTGGGAGGCACTCTTCGCGTATCTACGGACGGAAATGGTCGATATGTACTAAATACCAGTAAAACGGCAACATTAGTATTTAGTAGTGTCGGCTATGCCCGCCAGGAAATTTCCTTGATCGGAAAAAAAATAGATGCCAACAACACCATCACCTTAGATGCTCAAATCAAACTAAACGAAAATGTTATTGATGATGTTGTTGTTACGGGTTTTGGACAACGTGAAAAAAGAGCGTCTGTCGTCGGCTCGGTAACCACAATTAATCCCAAGGAATTAAAAGGACCAACAAGTAACCTGACAACGATGCTTGCGGGAAGGGTTGCTGGTATGATTGCCTTTCAACGGAGCGGTGAGCCTGGATCTGACAATGCCAATTTCTTTATTCGGGGACTTGGAAGTTTCGGAACTGGAAAACAGGACCCGCTGATTCTTATCGATAACATCGAGTCCTCACCTACCGACATGGCCCGTTTGCAACCAGACGATATCGCGAGCTTTTCTGTGCTCAGGGATGCCAATGCAGCAGCCATGTACGGTGCCCGCGGGGCAAATGGTGTTGTACTGATCACAACGAAACTGGGGAAAGAAGGTGCTACAAAATTCGAATTCCGCACCGAAAGTAATATTTCTACGAATACACGCAATTTTAAATTTGCAGACAACATCCGCTATATGGAAATGGCCAACGAGGCTTATCTAACTAGACCAGCAGATGCCGCCAGCGGACAAGGACTTCCCTATTGGCAGAACAAAATTGATCACACACGAGCCGGAGACAATCCGCTACTGTATCCAAATAACAATTGGATTGACCAACTCATAAAAGACTACACATTAAACCAGCGCAACAACTTAAATATCAGTGGCGGTGGAGCAAAAGCAAAGTACTATCTGTCGGGAACCTATAATATCGATAATGGTATTTTAAAGATGAATGGAATCAACAATTTCAATAACAATATCAAGTTAAAAAATTATTCAGTCCGTTCGAATATTGATATCAACTTTACGCCTACTACGGTTGGTATTTTACGGGTATACGCGCAATTTGACGATTACAATGGACCTATAGGTAGTACAGATGAAAACGGGAGCCGTATCAACGGCGGAGCAGCTACGTTCAGACGGGCAGTATGGTCGAATCCTGTCATGTTCCCTGCGATCTATCCATCTTCGTATATGCCTTATATGAATCATCCTTTATTTGGTAATGCACTCAATAGAAATGGTGGTTTATTTGTAAATCCGTATGCCGAAATGGTCCGTGGTTATCAAGAGTTTAATACCTCTACAATAATGCCGCAAATCCAAATTAATCAAAATCTGAATGCATTGATTCCAGGTTTGAGCCTTACAGCCATGACTTACCTAAAACGCTATGCCTATTTTGAAGTAAACCGAAAATATAACCCTTTCTATTACACCGCATCTGCTGATGCCTATGGCGATTTAAGCCTGCGCGTCATGAACGATGGCTCACTGGGATCGATCGGTACGGTCGGTACCGAATACCTCGATTATTCGGAATCTGCAAAAGAAGTCAACTCGATGTTTTACGCACATGCAATTGCAAGCTACAATCATGCTTTTGGAAAGCACAACGTAGGAGCCACAGTTATCGGTTTAGTTCAGAATTCATTGAGTGGGAATGCCGGAAACTTGCAACTCTCGCTGCCTTCACGTAACATCGGTCTTTCTGGTCGCTTTTCTTACAATTTCGATGATCGTTATATTGCCGAATTCAACTTTGGTTACAATGGTTCGGAACGCTTTGCCAAAAATCGTCGCCTAGGTTTTTTCCCTTCCTTTGGGCTTAGTTACAATATATCCAACGAAGCATTTTTTGAACCTGTCAAAGACGTCATCTCAAAACTGAAAATTCGTGCAACGCATGGTTTTGCCGGCAACGACCAGATAGGCCGTTCGGAAGATCGCTTTTTCTATTTATCGGATGTAGATATGAACGCTTTTCCTGTCGGATTTGGTGAACTTTCGGGCTACAACAGACCAACTATTGCCATTCGTCGTTATGCCAACCAGGATATCACTTGGGAACGATCACGGCAGACAAACTTAGGACTCGAGTTAGGCCTGTTCAAAGACCTTGAGCTAAATGTAGATGTATACAAACAGGTACGTAGCAACATTCTCACTGGACGATCTTATATACCGAGTACTATGGGACTTCGTGCTCCTATTGTTGCCAATACGAATAAAGCCGAAAGTAAAGGAGTAGACCTTACGCTCAATTATAACAAAAATTTCGGTGACAGCTGGTACATTCAGGGACGGGGAACGATGACTTACGCCGTGAGCAAAAAATTGATTGTGGATGAACCTGCTTACAAAGAGGCTAGCCGCTATACGGTAGGAACTTCAGCATCCCAAGAGTTTGGTTACATCGCTGAGCGTCTATTTGTGGATGATCAAGAAGTACTGAATTCTCCGGTACAGTTCGGAAAACCAGGCTTGGATTATCTTGGCGGAGATATCAAATACCGTGACGTCAATGGCGATGGACAGATTACAGACCTAGACCGTGTCGCGATAGGTTACCCAACGACACCTGAAATGATCTATGGATTTGGTGGTACTGTGGGTGGAAAAGGCTTAGACTTCAGCTTTTACTTTCAAGGTTCTGCACGCTCTTCTTTTTTCATTAATTCTGAGAATATCTCTCCTTTCTATTTAAATGGTGGTTCACAAAATGGCCTTTTACAGGTCATTGCTGATAGCTATTGGAGTGAGGAAAATCGCAATCTTTATGCCTTCTGGCCTCGCCTAAGTGAAAACATTATTGCAAATAATAATCAAAGAAGTACCTGGTGGATGCGCAGTGGAGCTTTCTTGAGATTGAAAACAGTCGAAGTCGGCTATACTTTTAAAGAAAGTTTGATGAAACGTATCAGAGCAAAAAACCTACGGGTTTATGCCAACGGAATGAATTTATTTGCCTTAAGCTCCTTTAAGATGTGGGATGTCGAAATGGGAGGAAAAGGAATAGGCTATCCGATTCAGTCCGTTTACAACATTGGTTTACAACTGGGCTTTTAATGTTAACTACAACCGAGAAATAATGAAAAATAAAAATATGAAAAAGACAGCAACCTATTTAGCATGCCTCTTGTTTAGTGCTTTTGGTGTTTCTGCCTGCAAAGATTATATCGACGTCGTTCCGGATAATGTGGCGACAATTGACAACGCCTTTTCCTTGCGAAATGAAGCTGAGAAATTTCTCTTCACTTGTTATGCATGGTTACCAAATAATTCGGATGCTCAAAGCAACATTGGATTTCTTGCTGGCGACGAAGTCTGGCTACCTGTCGCCCAACGTGAAATCTATCCGGCTAACAACTGGCGAATCGCGCGCGGTGGGCAAAATGTCAACCAACCTCTTGTAGACTCCTGGAGAGGTGGCTTATGGACCGCTATCCGAGATTGCAATATCTTTTTGGAAAATGTTTCTGATCTATCCAAAGTACCTGATCTCTCAGTTGATGATCGTTCGCGATGGATTGGAGAGGTATTGTTTCTAAAAGCGTACTACCATTATTTGTTATTCCGTCAATATGGTCCAATTCCTGTGGTTGAAAATAATATATCACTTGATGCAAACCAGTCAGCTGTACGCGTAGAACAACGTCCTGTAGATGAGGTTGTCAATTATATCGTTACTTTGTTAGATTCCGCAGCGCAAAAAGCTGTCCCCTTAATTATTCCGAACAAAGCAGCAGAATTGGGCCGGGTGACTAAACCCATCATTCAGGCTGTAAAAGCTGAAGTATTGCTCACTGCGGCAAGCCCATTATTCAACGGAAATACAGATTATCAGTCCATGCGAAATAGCAAAGGTGAACAGCTTTTCAATCCTTCATACGATGCCTCAAAATGGACCAAAGCTGCGGAGGCCGCTAAAGTTGCAATTGAATCTGCCGATGCAGCGGGTATCCGCTTCTTCCCTTTCAATAAGGCTGAATATGGGCAGTTTAAGATGAGCGATGCAACAGCAAAGGTGCTAGGTATTAATTTAGCTTTCAATGAGCGCTGGTCTGCTGAACACATTTGGGCAAACCCTAATTATCAGGCATGGAATATACAGCGAGACGCGATGCCGCTGTTAACTCCAGAGGCAGTGGTCGGTACAGCAAGGCAGCACCTCAGCGCACCACTGAAAATTGCAGAAATGTTTTATACAAAAAATGGTGTACCCATCAACGAGGATAAAACATTAGACTTTAACGATAAGTCAACCTTACGTGTGGCCACCTCTGCAGATCGCTACTATATCAAAGAAGGATATACCACGGCACGTTTAAACTTTGACCGCGAGCCACGCTTTTATGCTGACTTGGGTTTTGACGGTGGTATCTGGTTTAAGTTTGATACTAAAAGCCTCTCAGACGAGGATACTTATTATGTGCAGGCAAAGTTAAATCAGCCTGCCGGCGCGAATAACCATGGATGGATCAATGAAACTGGATACTTTCTTAAAAAATTAGTCAATTGGGAACAAGCATTTAGCAGCAACGGAGTCAGTTATAAGTCCTACCCTTGGCCGAACATGCGGTTAAGCGACATCTATCTGATGTACGCAGAAGCATTAAATGAGGCAAATGGTCCTTCCAATGAAGTATACACGTATTTAGACCGCATTCGTGAACGTGCAGGAATCTCTGGAGTACTATCTTCTTGGAGTCAATTTTCTTCAAACCCTGACAAGCCGACGACAAAAGAGGGTCTTCGCGAAATTATCCAACGCGAACGCATGATCGAATTGGCCTTTGAAGGAAAACGTTATTGGGACTTAAGACGCTGGAAATTGGCCGTTAAATACTTCAACCAAAACATTACCGGATGGAGTGTAAACCAAGAGGTCAGTGCAGATTACTACCAGATAAGAACCTTATTTCAGCAGACATTTGTAGCGCCTAGAGATTATTTCTGGCCAATTGCTCAAGGCGAATTAACCGTAAATCCTTCCTTGACACAAAGTCTTGGATGGTAGCCCTTTTCAATTTTATCCTTAAAGTCATAACGAAATGAATATAAACAGAAAACTGATGCAGGCTATATTTTTCTTCTGCATCTTATTCCAAAACTGTAAAGAAGAAATTCAGGTTGCCCCTGTCGTAAACAGCGCAGCGCCAGGTCAAGTGAGTAACGTGAAGGTAGAAAACTTGGCTGGGGCCGCACGGATTACCTATACCTTACCAAAGGATCAGGATCTATTATATGTCAAAGCTGTCTACCAATTAAAATCGGGCAAAGAAATGGAGGTGAAATCCTCCTACTATAACAACTCACTGTTGGTGGAAGGTTTTGCAGATACAAATCCACATCCAATTAAACTTTATGCCGTAAATAGAAGTGAAGTCAGTTCGGCGCCGATCGAAGTCTCCGTAACTCCTTTAGAAAACCCGATCTGGAATACTTTCCGAAGTTTGGAGGCCATTCCAGCTTTTGGTGGCATTCGGATCACGGCTGAAAACGAGTCAGAAAAAAATTTAACGGTGATGGTGATGGTCGACTCGTTGGGTGAATGGGTGCCTTCTGTCGATAATATCTATACCTCCGCTAAACAGATTTCACGTACGATCCGTGGTTTTGCTCCTAATCCCAAACAATTTGCGATTACCGTGAGAGACAAGTACATGAATTTTACTGATACACTGGTCACCACCTTGACACCGCTGTTTGAACAGCCACTTCCAAAATCGAGGTATACTGCAGTTACACTACCGACGGATTCTAAACAACAATATTCTTCTACGGGACTTTCTAAAATGTGGGATGGGGACATTATTAACTGGCCCAACATATCGTTGACTGATGTCACTGTGAACGGTCCACAATGGGTTACATTTGATACCGGTACGCTGGCCAAAATGAGTAGGATTGTCATCTGGGACTATCCTGAATATACTAATAACGGCCGCATGTACTATTATGGGGGTAATGTTCGGTTTTTTGAAGTATGGGGCTCCGACAATCCTCCTTCGGACGGAAGCTGGAACAACTGGACGCGTTTGGGTACATTTGAAAGCAAAAAGCCCTCTGGATTACCTATGGGACAACAAACAGATGAAGATTACCAACTCGCCAATGCGGGTTTAAGCTTTGACTTTGATGTCAGTGCGCCAAAGGTGCGTTATCTGCGCATCAAGACTATTAAAAATTGGCAAGGATCTTCTTTTATGTCCATCGCCGAGCTACAGGTTTATGGCGATCCACGTTAAGATCACTTTTTTATTATCAATTAGACTATGATGAAAGTACCACATATTAAAACATTCTTTATCATGCCCTTGCTTAGCATGGCCATGCTTTCTTTCCTTTGCTGTTCAAAGAGTGATGATTATAAAAAGTACCTGGAAGGCGGTGAAATTTCCTACACCGGCAAAATTGATTCCGTAAAGGTCTTCTCGGGTAAAGAGCGCGTCTATATTACTGGATTATTTATGGCAGACCCCAAGGTGGAGCGTCTCAAAATATACTGGGATAATCGGCAAGATTCGACTGAGGTAAAAGTCAATCGTACAGCAGGCGTAGATACCTTAAAAATTTCGCTCAAGATAAGCGAAGGGGTACACAATTTTGAACTTATCACCTACGACGCCCAAGGCAACAAGTCGCTAAGTGTATTTAAGACTGGAGTATCTTATGGTGAACGATTTAGTTCAGGTCTTATCAACAGACCAATGTATGCTGTTGATTATTTCGCAGGAGATCAAAAAACCACCGTCAGTTGGGGGGGGATCGATCTGACCAGCGGTGCTCAGTTTACGGAAGTGGAGTACACCAATACTTCCGGTAAATTGATTACACAAAGAGACTCCATTAAACTTGGGAAAAGTATTTTAGCAGACTTTATGCCTGGCAAACCATTGCGCTACCGTACATTATTTGTTCCGGATTCCTTAAGTATAGATACATTCTACACAAATTATTCCGCAAATATATCGCCTAAGGAGGTCTATCTAAAAAACATGAACTTTCCTTTCGAAACATCCGCAATGGGCGGCGATCGCTGGGGTACACCGGCTGTATGGATAGTCAATGATGCAGTAAAAAATTTCAAGACTGCAGACGGAAAATATTATGGTGGAATTGAGATTCGCGATAAAAAAGCCTGTTTATCATTGGAAGCCGGTTGGTGGCAATGGGCTTCACCGTCACCCAACTTAGCGCCAATAGTAAATGGTAAAATTTATCAAACGACCAACCTACAGCCCGGAAAATATCGTTTTACCCTCTCAAAGATTGACAAAGGCAGCGCTGGTATCGTTCACCTCATCGCCGCAAAAGGCAATGCCTTGCCCGATCAATCCGCCTTGAATACAGCCTTAGGCTTTCAAACCCTATCTGGAAGCAGTGCAATATTCGAATTTACCGTAACAGAAGCGGGACCTGTAACCTTAGGTTTTCTCGGAAACATGAATGGAACCGCATCAGACGGCTCTTATTTTAAAGTTTCTGGCAATATGATCTTTGAAAAATTATAACCAAAATAGATGAATAGATTAGTTTTTTATGTCTTTTTTACAGCCTGCACTTTAGCAGGTTGTAAAAAGGCTACTCCCGAAAGCAGTATGGTAACGCCTACAGAAAAAACAGACGATAGCGCGCTTGCTGAGCTTGGTAAATTAGCCTTTTCCAATATCACCACTACAGGTGCTATGATTACAGGAAAAGTGCTCAACAAAGGTGGTGCACTTGTTACCAGTCGTGGCATCTGCTGGAGTAAAGATCCGAATCCGACAATCGACAATAATCCGATGGAAGCAACTTCCAGTAAAGGTTCTGGTGAATTTAGTGTGGCACTAACAACCCTTGCTCCCTCGCAAACATACTACATTAGACCTTACGCCAAAAATAAGGGCGGAATTGCTTACGGTGAACAACAGGTGTTGACCACTGCCGATATACAATCGGTTACCTTTGGCACTAATCCGATCTTTATTGTGGGATCATCAATGGCTTATTACGACGTCAATATAATCAGTAGCGGCGGTGGCGCCGTTACCGAACGAGGGATATGCTGGAGCCTACAGGAACAACCCACCTTAAATGATCACAAAGTGACGAACGGTTCGAAAGGTACTGGAAAATTTAGAATAGGTATACTCAACCTTAATCCAAGCACGAACTATCATTTACGCGCTTATGCGATCAATGAAACCGGTGTAAGCTACGGTCCAGATATTGCGTTCCATACGATTGCTAAGGGTAAAGTAACCTATACGTTTAATAAAGCCGATAACCCTACGGCCCAACAGCTTGCTGCTTATCAACGATTGCAAGTGGCCCTTGACAGTGCGGTGTGGTATGTCAATAATTATACTTCTGCTACCAAACACATTTATCTCAACTACGACCCAGGCGTGCCGACAGCCGACGCCAACAATGAGGGTTGGATGCGATTTGGTTCGGGTGAAGGGTACCAAAACATACGTACCATGTTGCATGAGATGAATCATACCTTGGGTACTGGAACGACAAGTTGGTGGTCGCAGGCCATTATAAATGGCAAATACAGTTTAGCAAACGCCAACAAAACACTAAAAATGATCACGCTAGACGAATCAGCTGTGCTAAGTGGCGATAGCATGCACTGGTGGCCTTATGGCTTAAATCAAAATTCAGAAGTCAGTTCTAGTTGGGACTATGTCTACAACTGTCTGCTCATAGAAGCTATGCGTAAAGACGGTATGACCAGTCACAGTGGACCTTATTAATAGCTAGCTGTACACAAACGAAGAGCAGAAAAACAGGATTTCTCATGAAAGTTACTGTTTTTCTGCTCTTTGATTTTTAGATAATCCGTCACATTTAGCTCTTATTATCAGGCAAATTTCCGAGGTGGCTGTACCGCTTTCGGTATTCTGAGGGCGAACAACCAAAGATTTTGGAAAAATGCTGTCTAAAATGTTTGATATCCTTAAAACCTACTTGATAAGCGGTTTCATTAATATTCGTTTTATTATTAATCAGCAACTGCGCGGCGCGGCGCATCCGGATATAACGGATAAATTCATTGGCAGATTTACCTGAAATAGACTTTATTCGTCTATACATATTGGAATGGCTCATGCCTAGCTCCTCGGCAAGCATTTTTACCGTAAAATTTTCATTCAACAAGTGCTTTTCAACCACCGCTATAGCCCGTTGGAGAAAATCTTTAAAGGCCGTCGGAACCTGATGATCTTTCGACTGCAACGTGATCTCACTGTAAAAATAGGTATGCAACCTATTTTTGTTTTCTATCAAACTTTCCACACGTGCCACGAGTAACTCTTTATCAAAAGGTTTAACGATATAGTCATCTGCTCCAACTTCAATCCCTTTTAATTTAACATCAAAAGACGCACTTGCAGTTAACAAAATAATAGGGACATGGCTGCGTTTTGTATTGCTCTTCATATGTTTGCAGAGATCGATTCCAGAGTCTCCACCCATCATGATATCACTGATGACGATACTTGGTTCTATTTTTTCTAACAGAGTTATTGCCATTTCTGCACTGTCTGCTTTAATAACCTGATATTTGTCAGAAAAGACTCCAGCAATATAGTTTAACATATCTTCATTATCATCTACAATTAGTATTTTCTCCTGCATATCATCTTCATACCACTCGTCAAGTGGTTGTCGTTTTTTTGGATAGATTGAAGGTGTATGCTCAAGCTTATCTTCTTCCGCAGAAGAAAGATATCCATAAGCAGCCTGTTGTAATTCGACAGTTGGCCCCACCGTCGCTGAGCTGACCTGATGAATCGGCAATCGTATTGTAAAAGTAGCTCCAGCTTTTGGATTTGCAGTATATTCCAATTTACCTTCGTGCAGCGTAATAAATTTTTTCACAAAAAACAGTCCTATTCCAAAACCATCTGCGCTTTGGTTGAATAGGTTAAAATTACGTTTAAAAGGTTTAAAAATTTCTTCTGTTAAATGGGTTGGATAACCCTGTCCAGAATCGATGATATCACAGATCAATTCGCTTTCTAGGCGCCTCACTTTAACAGCGACAGATCCTCCTTTGTCTGTATATTTAAGCGCATTTTGAAGTAAATTGATGAAACAGATCTCCAGTTTTTCATAATCTGCATCTACAGTTAGTTTTTCAATAGCTGTTTCAAATGAGTACGTGATATTTCGAGAACTGGCCAATTGCCTAAAGGACTCAAAGGCGTCTCGCCAAACCTGTATAATGTCAAAAACCTTACTGTCGAGTTCGTCTAAATTGCCATCGGATTTTCTAAACAAAAGAAGTTTATCCGCAAGGTTTAACAATCGCTTGGAATGACTGTAAATAGACAGTAGCTCGTCTGATTCCGTCATATTCTTTTTTGACTTGACGACAATATCCTTGATCGGATTTACAATAAGGGTCAATGGAGTCCTGATCTCGTGGACAATATGGGTAAAAAATGCCAGTTTATCTTCGATTAATTCGTGTTCTTTATCACGTTCAAACTCAGCAGTCTTTACTTTAAAGAGCAACAATGCTTTATTCTCCCTATACCTATTATAAAACAAGAGGACCGCAGCGAGTAGCAAAAAGTATCCTAAATATGCCCAAAAACTTCGGTACCAAGGAGGCAAAACTTCTATACCGATAATTCGTTCCGCCGGATTCCATTCGCCATTTGCATTGGTTGATCTAATATGTAATTTGTATGTACCCTCTCTGAGATTAGAATAATAGGCTGTACGCTGTTTATTGACGTAATTCCAATCTTTGTCCCAGCCTTCCAAATAATAGGCGTAGTCGATCCTATCCGAAAAACTAAAGTCTAATGCTGCATAGGAAAACGATAATACAGCCTTATCAAATGGTATTTTTAGACGCTTCACATCATTTAAAGGAATTTGCTTCTCCTGCCCACTTTGGTCATATGGTATATTATCGATACTTAATCGGGTCAATTTTAATGAAGGAAAACTGGTCTCAAATAATACATCCTTCGGTCTGATGATATTGAAACCACGGATGCCTCCAAAAATCAGCTGATCATCGCGTAATTTGATAGCAGCGTTGTAATTAAATTGGTTACTTTGGAGACCGTCTGACTGGTAGAAGTTTTGAAATGTCTTTTTTCGTAAATCCAATTTGGAGAGTCCGTCGAGTGAAGATATCCACATGTTACCTTGTGCATCCTGTAAGCCATTTAACAACGTATTACTAACAAGTCCATCCTTTTCGGTATAGCGCTTATAGTTCATTGTATTTAAGTTCAGATGTAAAAGTCCGCCCCCTTCAGTGCCAAGCCAGAGAAAGCCATTTTCTGTTTGTTGGATAAAACGAATTGGAGTACCGATCTGATAACTCTTGTATTTCATCGTACGTAAGTCCAGTCGAAATAAGGAATTCCAGGATCCCATCCACAAGGTAGCATCCTTATCTTCGTAAAACGTCAACACGTCATTTATTGGTAAATCGAGATATTTAAACTGATCTGTGATGGTATCTAAGCGATAGACATTTCCATTGGCAAGGGTTGAAGCCCAAAATGTACCCCTACTGTCTTTAAATAAACGCCATACAGCATTATTTGCGTAAGGCGTATTCGGATAGTAACAGCTATAATGCTTTATTTCGCCTGTTTTTGTGTTTAATTTAACAATTCCCGTATCGTAAGTTCCAATCCACAACTGGTCATTTTGATGCTGAATTAAGGATGTTATAAAAGAAGGTCTGCTCTGCAGAGGAGCTGAATAGGTATAATTCACCAAAGTGCCTTTCGATATACTCCATTTATATAATCCATCCCCATCAGTTCCTATCCAAATATGATCTCGATCGGCCTGCTCGAATGATAAAATAAAATCGGCCGTATTTACCCGTTGGCTATTGGGAATAAGTTTAAATGACTGAAATCTTCTTTTTACCGGATCCACAATATTGACTCCACCCCTTAGAGTGCCAATCCAAATCCGATCGTCTTTATCCTCCCATACAGCAAATACAGATCGACTGGTTAATTGTTGTTGATCAAATCCGATGTACTCTTCGAAAGTTTCTGTCGTGGGGTTAAATTTTTGAATGCCCGCCCCATCTGTACATATCCACAGCTTTTTGTCTTTTCCAAAATAAAGGTTAACGATAGCTTTTCGATAAGTATCGTAACTATATCGTTCAAGCACGCCCGTTTTTATATGATAACAACTAATTTTCTGATAATTGGCAAACCAAACATCTCCAATCGTTGACACAGCCATTGTAGTCGACTGGAAATCACCTTCTTTTACAATTGAAAAACTGTTCTTTTTGCTATCATAATAAGCCAAACCAAGATGATCTATTATTGCCCAAATTCCAGCATCAGCTGCTTTGCAGATAGCTGAAACACGATAGTCGAAATCCTTTTGGCCAGCATATTGTAAAGGTATCCTATTCGCAATACTTCCATCCTTCGTTTCCTCAATTTTAAAAAGTCCTTTAGATCCGCCTTGCACAAATAACTGACCTAGCATATCCCTCTCTATCTGATGGATCGGAAAATTTAGAAGTTTATTTTCTCTTTGCGAACGCACCAACACTTGCTTACAAACTGTACGATTGGCATCTATCACTGCCAATCCACTTTTGGTCGCTACATATAACTGAGCGGAAGCACTTTCGGCGATAGCCGTTACACGATTGTCAGGAATTGTATTATTCGATAATGGATCATTTTTAAAAACTTTAAATTCATACCCATCGTAACGATTCAGGCCGTTGGATGTTCCAAACCACATAAACCCATCCCTATCCTGAAAGATAACCGTTACAAAATCGTTTGAAAGTCCTTTATCAATGCCTAAATAAGCAATGGATGATTGACACCAGACAACATGAATCGGCAAGAATAACCCGAGAAGGATCAAGTAGACAGTTTTCATAAGAAGATTATAATTGTTTTAGCGACACTTAATTTACGAAAAAACTGGTGGATCGACAAATTCGAGTTACACTATTTATGATCCGATGTGCGCGCTCTTAGGTCGATGTGGTAATTGGGCGCTGGTAATGGTCTAAATACCGCTATTTTATCTTATTTTTTTGCCAATACAAATGAAAAAAGCGAGGATAAGACCTCGCTTTTTATCGACCTGTTGATAACAAAGTCCGATTTTATCGGACTCGTCCATTCATAATCCTACCTATAAACTACATTCGGGATAGGTTTATACCTACCATTAAATCCGCTGCGACAACTTCTAAGAGGTATTACTTCAATCTCTGTAAGCGTTCTTTCGCTGACGGAACAATATCATCATCCTTCTCATAGTTTTCAATAACACTTTTCAATGTACTCTTTGCCTGGAAAGTATTGCCTTTGCGCGCATAAGCATCTGCAAGCAATATAAAACTCTTGGCTACCCAATATTCTTGTGCTCCCCTATTGTTGATAACGTCAAAAGCAGTTTCCAATGCTTTATCGTATTCCTTACTATCATATTGCAGTAGCGCCACGCGGTAACGCGCCTCTGCACCAACAGCTGACTGGCTTTTCAGCGCAGCCAAGTTGAACTCTTTCAAGGCAGACGCGACGTTCTTTTCTTTCAGTAACGACCTTCCGTTGTATAAATAGGCTTTTGCAATTTCCTCCTGAGTTGCCCCCGCATAATTCTTAATCAAATTCACGTATTTGGCCACCTGTTCCATATCACCAAGTTCGAAATAACACACCATCAGGTTGGTTACCGCATACCCATAGTTCTTTTTATACTCCTCATTGAGTTCTAATTTTTTCAGGTGCACAATAGCCTCATTGTATTCCTTGAGGCCTAGATATAAAGCAGCCACTGTTAACAGGGTATTCTCCGTATACTTACTCGTCCAGTCGTTCAGTATCATATTCAGATCGTGCAGCGCTTCCTGCGGGTGGCCTATACGGTAAGAACTTACACCGCGGATATAACGCGCGAATTTCTCCTGTTTAGGTTTTGGAAATTTGTCGAAATAAGCGTTGATAGCTTCCACAGCTGCACCATACTCACCCCGGGCAAAGAGCGAATGGGCTGCCTGGAAAGCCATATTATCCTGCTCTGCAGGACTCAGATTTCCTACATTAGTACCTACGGCGTAACGAATATAGCTCGAAGCGTCTCCCTGATCAAGGTAAATATTTTCAATAAAACGCATAGCCTGCTCCGCCTCAGCAGTTCTGGCATATTTCTCCACTACTTTTTGGAACGTAACTTTAGCTGCTTCGGGTTCATCATTGTTGTACTGCACAAGCCCAATGGTCATTAGGGCGCGAGGAATATAACTACTACGGGGGTACTTTTCAATCATACCTTGCAATCCTTTGAGTGCATTATCATAATCTCCCATCGTAAAATAGGTATAAGGGATTTCAAAGGCGGCATCATCCGCATAATTAGAAGAGGGGAATTGCTTCAGCACGGAACGTAGCGTACTCATCTTCTTTTCATTATCGCCTTGCAGACCAAAGATGATACCACGTTGGAAAAAGGCATAGTCCTGATTAGGCGCTTTGCTGTTGATCAGCTGGTCATAATATTTGTTTGCCCGGCTGTAGTCGCGCAGACAAAGATACGAATCACCCAGTCGGGCGATGACGTCATACCGTATATCCTGATCTACTGTACTTCCACCGGCAGTTAGAAAGCGTTCAAAATAATCTGCCGCCAACGCAAAACGATTATTTCGATAGGCTGCATAAGCAAGTCCATAATTGGCATAATTGTATACTTCACTATTCCGAGCAGCGGGCAAACCTAGGAACCTGGAAAAGTTCTCTACTGCTTCCCCGAATTTGCGGACTTCGTACATTGCCTCAGCCTTCCAATAGGTGGCAAGTGCAGCCATCTCAGCATTTGCTGGAAACTTTTCCGATCGCATAAACATCGATATGCTGTTTTCGAAAGCGCGCTCGTTATAAAACTCCAGTCCGCGGTAGTAGGTTACCTTTTGATAGATCGCATTGACCTCTCGCCCGCGCTCTTTAAGCGATTCCAGCATACTGACGCCGGCATGGAAGTTGGTGGTCCCACGTAGAATTTCAGCGGATAGTGTTTCGGCACTTTCCTTTCCTTTTAAACCCGGATCGACAGGTTTCACTTCTTGGGCAATATATTTTTCAAGGACTCTTTGCGCAGCTTGGGTAGAATCCATTTCGAGCAGAACTTTGGCATAGTTAAACAGCGCATCGGCTTTCACCTGTCGATCGAGGTCTAATTTTGTCACTTTCACAAAGGCATCTCGGGCAGCTTGTTTATTGCCGGTTTCCAAAGCAATGTGGCCTAAAGTCATAATTGCACCCTGATAAAAGGCGTCCGAAGATTTCATTGCCTCCAGCATACCGCTTGCTCTTTTGTATTCGCCGGCTCCATAGGCCAGGTAGCTGATGCGATAATTATCAATATTACTTTGCGATGCGTCTGGATGACGTTTCATCAATTCATGATAATACGCTTGTTTATATTTTTGCTGCGCTAAATAAGTGGTGGTAGCGATCTGACGTAATTCTGTCTCTATAGCGTCGCGATTGATACGCTTCATATCTGGGCTCCGACGTACTTTGACGGCATCGGCCAGCATAGGCCTGTAGTCGCGTACAACCTCAATGGAATCCATCGTCTGAACTTCTCCGCTACTTCTTTGCTCAATGTGTTGCGGCTTCTCTTTTCTATCTTTCTGCTGTTTTTCTACTTCCTGCGCATACCCCGTAGCCAGCAAAGCCGAAAGCGTCCCAGTAAACAGGTATTTTAGGTAATTATGACCGATTTTTTCTTTCAATATCATTATTCATCCGTATTTCTGAATTTTTCCAAACGTTCCCTTGCCGAGGAGACAATAGGGTATCCCTAATCAGTGTATTCAAAACTAAAGAATTCAAACCACATTTGGTAATTTCAAATCTGAGATACTTCATTTCAAGGATTTACAACCCGACCTGCTGCCCCATTGCCCAATCGGCAATCGTCCTTATACAATAATGGAGCCAAGAAGAAAAAATAAGAATCACATCAGTCATGTGGTGCTACAACCTATACTGCTGTTAGCAATAGGCTTATTGATACGAATGGAATGATTTTGACACTTGCCAACTGCCACTCTCATACACCAAAGTCACTAGGTCAGTCATGGTAAAGCTGTCAAATTTCAATACAATTTTTGCAATCATATAATCTGCAGATTTTTCGACGATCTTGATATGCGTTTTGCAATTCAAAATTTCACCCTGTTGTTTATTCAAACATTCAATCACCGCACGGCGTCCATAGGTATGTATAGTGGAAGTATGAATTTTTTGACTGAAATCTTGGGCAAACAATTGCTCTAGACCAAAAGATGCTCCGGCAGTAGTTACCGCAACATAATGCTGCAAGGCGAATTGTGCTGTGGAGAGATTAATAGAAATTCTTTCTGATTTTGATACTGGTTTTTCAGCGGCCATGGCAACTGATGATAAGGCGATTAAAGCTGCTACTGTGAATGTTTTTACGAATCCTTTCATACTATCTTTTTGTTCAATTGTGTTAGTTTATATCCTCTTCCTTGTTGATCCGAAACTACAGATCAATATGCCGCTAACCCAAAGACTTTAGACCAAAGGTCTTTTAATCTCGGTGAATGACGGAAATGAAGAGGTGAATATAAGAACCATGTTAACTGCTGCATGCCAAATACTATACCAGTAGCTACAATAAAAACATTTGTGCCTCTCAGCACATTTAAAGGCATTTTCAAGACCCTCTACGAAAAAGAAAATGTGCGCATACGAACAGTTTCAAAATAAATTGTTCGCATGCGCACACTGCATGAAAACCTGGCAAAAGATTGATGATTACCGCCTGTTGACCAAATTGATTTATTTCGTTTTCTTAATTGGTATATCGGCTGATAGCGCAAAAAAATTGTCCGGAAGTTGCTTTGCTTCAATTTTTCGGGCAATAGACTCCATTTTGAATTGCTCATTATCAATCACAATTTTCAATGGAACAGACTTGGCTTTTGCTAAATAGTAGTTCCAATTTCGATAACTATGCATCTGATACTTAGTAAAATCAACAGGGTATTTTGATGTGTAGAAATAGGTTGTCTGCCCTCCTTGCGTCTTTAAGGTCAAGGCATCACAATCTTCCCCCAATATTTTCTCTTTATTTTTAATCAGCTCATAACTCACGATTGCATCCGACTGCACATTGGCATCAAACCAATAAAGGGTATCTGATCGGCTCGTCTTATTGTACAGTCTATTGGTCTCACTAATATAGAGCTGTACGGTGATACCAGCTCCATTTGTTAGCGATTTGTAATTTCCCGATTTGATAAAACACGTTTGCTCGTCGCCTAAAAGAAAACGCATCTGTTCGCTGGAAATCGTGGAGTTTTTACTTTGAAAGATGTTTTGATAAATAATTTCTCCTTCAAATGCCTTTTGAGAGTATGTTTTCCCTATGGCGGCTAGAAATAATAACGATAATAATAAATAATTGATGTTCATTTGCTTAAAAATGATATTGAGCACAAAAAGATTTGTTCAATTTACATCTTTTCTTCATGCTTCAGGGTAACTTTTCATATGCGCTACGTCTTTTTCATTATTCGTTATATAAATAGGAGTTTTAGCTATTATTTCTTGTTTGATGTATCATTGATATTTCTATGCTATTCCTTCGGAGCTTCTCTGCCAATTCTTTGTTCTTTGTTCGGGCCTTCTTTGAGCTTGGTTTGGGCTTTGTTCGCTTATTTACTGCCGTTTGCTTGCTGTTTCTCCGTTTATTCTTTGCTGTTTCGTTGGTATTTCTCTGCTTATTCTCTGCTTATTCTTTGCTGTTTCGTTGGTATTTCTTTGCTGTTTCTCTGCGTATTCTTTGCTGTTTCGTTGGTATTTCTTTGCTATTTCATGGGTAGAAAAGCAAAGAAACAGCAAGAGAACATCCACGAAGAAGTTAACTTTGTACCTACCAAAAGCGAGTATAAGCTCCAAAATTAGCAATACAAATTAACATACACACCTATTACCCTCCCGAAACTTAGAAAGCAATTCATAAGCTCAACGGCAAAAACCAACTGTTCACAATAAAAAAAAGTCGCATCGGAAGATGCGACTCAGTAACTAGTTAATTAAAATGATCTTTTGCAACACGGGACACTACAATTATTCTACTGGCTTTACAACAAAAGAGAAGGAATAATTTTTGTAAGGCAACGTATATTCCTGAAGCGGCCATGCTCCCCAGCTATTGACTCCTCCCACTCCCATCTGTTTAAGGTCAATATTAAGCTGCGTTTGCTTCCTCTTAACCAGGTCGGCAGCATGACGCTGCTGACGCTTGAGACCATCATCCAAATCTTTGTCAAAATAATGCAAAGCACTCATGCTAAACGTCGAATCTCCCGTAAACAACAATCCACGGCCACGTTTATTTTTTATTTCCATCCATCTAACGTCCGTCTTATTACCTGTCTCCTGTGGCATTACATAGGGAAAATACTGCTGATCCACCGTCTGTTTATAAATTCCCACAGGTGATGAAAAATTACGGTCAATGTAGTTTTCCTGCGGTCCCCTTCCATAGTAATTGATGGTTTCAAAGCCTGAAGGCAGGATCCATTGCATACCGAAACGTGGAAGAACAGCTACCTTTTTTGTGGTATCAGCAAGGAATGACTGAGAAATACGCATTTCACCCGATTGATTAATGCAATATTTCATTTCCAACTGTCCATACACTTGCGGCATTTTATAGGTAGCATCCACATACGCTAGATTATTGACAACTGTTGATTTAATTTCAATCAATTCAATAGAATCTGAAACCTGCTTCCAAGACTTCAATTTTTCCGGTGTATTTGCCCCAAAGTCATTATCATTCGGTGCACGCCAGAAATTACTCTTAAATGTGGTATGCTCATCAACAAAAGCCTGCCCTTTAAATTGATATCTCGTTAGCCATCCTGACTTAAGATCAAACTCAATTAGCAGATCCTTGGCCGACACGATGAGATTTCCATCTTTTCGCTCAGTATTGATTTTTCCTTGTGCTAAAACGGCGGTCTTAGGCCGAAAAACACCTCCTAAAAATAACTGTTCAGTTGCTATAATATGCCCAGTTGGAAGTAAGGCCTCGGCTTTTTTCAGTCGATATGTTAGATTCAGAAACTTTTCGCCAGATTCTACGCTTTGATAAGGAATAGATAGCACCGCAGATTGTTGCGGCGACACATTCAAATTCTTGATTAGCCCAGATTCAGTTTTTTTCCCATCAACTATAATTTCCCATTGAAGTTCAACATTTTCAAGCCCTCTAAAAAAGCGCTCGTTGTAAATTGATATCTTTTTTTCACCCAATAAACTAGTATGAATATCCTGATATACTTTTTTCATTTCCCATGCATGGGGATAGGGAGTTCTGTTCGCGTAAAAAATTCCTTTAGAAGCATAATTCCAGTCCGTGATAGCTTCTTTAGGTTCGTAATCTCCGCCATAGGTATATACCGTATCTCCTTTAGCATTGACTTTAATAAAACATTGATCCACAAAATCCCAGATATATCCACCTTGAAATATCCCTTTGTTTGCCCGAATGATATCCCAATAATCCTTGAAATTTCCCAACGAATTTCCCATGGCATGTGCATATTCACATTGAATAAAAGGCCTTTCCGGCTTAGGGTTACGGGCTGCATAATTTTTCATCGCAGATGGACTGGCATACATAGGCACCACTAAATCTGTATTCCAGTCAAATCTTAATTCGCCATAATTATTCACGGCCCTTTCGTATTGTACCGGACGGCTGGTATCGAGCTCTTTCATTCGGAGGTAAGCCCGGTAGAAGTTATATCCATTTCCGGCTTCATTGCCCATGCTCCAAATAATGACACTTGGATGATTCCGATCTCGCTGAATAAGACGTTCAACACGTGCCACATGCGCTTTTTCCCAGCTCGGCCTATTGGCCATGGTATAGGACAGATCATAGCCCATACCATGTGATTCGATATTAGCTTCGTCGATCACATACAGACCGTATTGATCACAGAGCTGCAACCAATACTCGGCATTAGGATAGTGGCTGGTACGAACGGCATTGATATTGAATTTCTTCATAAGTTGTATATCCCGCAACATACTCTCTTTTGAGATCACATGCCCTGAGACGGGATCTGTCTCATGTCTATTTATTCCTTTAATAAGAATAGGTTGTCCATTCACCAGCAACTGCCCACCTCTAATCTCAATAGTACGAAAACCGAACCGCAGTGGAATGACCTCGATTGTTTTGTCCTGATGGTCTATAAGCTTAACAACTACCTGATATAAATTCGGTACCTCAGCAGACCACAGTGCAGGACTATCTACTGTCTGCTCAACATTTATTTCCTGTCCCGAAACTTTGACAGCTTTACTTGATATCACCCGGCCATTCTGCTGCAGCGTGATCTCTGCCTTTAAATTCTCCTGATTAATCCGGTTAAAAATGAGTTTGGTTTTTAAGACTCCTTTATCAAAAGAAGCATTGAGTGTTGGTGATAGTTGAATATCACGCACATGTAGCGGTTGTCGCATCAGCAAATAACAGTCACGCGTGATTCCGCTTAAACGCCACATATCCTGATCTTCCAAATAATTGGCTACCCCCCAACGCATAACACGCATGGTAATCAGATTTTTTCCTTTTCTTAAATACTTCGTTATGTCAAACTCAGATGGTAATTTACTATCCTCACCATATCCAACATATTCGCCATTTACCCAAACAGATAAATTAGATTTAGCAGCTCCAATATGTAGAATAACAGGCTTCCCCTGCCAATCCGCAGGAATAACTACCTCGCGGCGGTACACCGCAGTAGGATTAAAATCCATCGGTACAATGGGAGGATTCGGCTTCCCGATCAAATAGGTAAACTCAAAACCTGAAGTAGTATACATCGGAAAACCGTATCCATTGAGTTCCCAATTAGCGGGCACCTGAAAATTGTCCCAATGACGATCGTCATAAGTTAATGATTCAAATTGAGCTGGCAACTGAGACGGGCTATTAACCCATTTGAATTTCCACGAACCATTCAAACTTAAATAAGAAGAGGATTCACGCCAATCGTAGTTGCTAATTTGATCTGTATTCGGAAAGGTTACAAAATCGGTATGCATGGGCAGTCGATTTTCTTCAGTAATCGTTTCATCCAACCAAGGGATCCCTTTTCGGATAACCGTATCTTGCTGTTCTTTTTTGTTTTGCTCATGCGTCAAAGTCACACTGGACTGCGCATAGCCCAACACGGTGACAATACTAGACAGAAAAATAAGCGTGAATTTAGTCACTATTTGCATTTCTTATATTTTTAGGGATAACAAATTAATTCGAAACGGCAGATTTGTCTGGCCTAATCGAACTTGAATAGATTGATGCGGCCAAACTAATGAAATACACTTAAATCCCACTGGTCTCTCCAATTTATCTGTACTTTTTCATGCCGAAGATCAATAGGTAGCCAGATATACCTGCTATCCATAAGCTCTTTGGGCTTCCATCGGTCGGCCATAAAAATAAAGGAATCTTTTTTTCCTGCTACGGGAAGTACAAATGTCGACTGACCGTCAAAAGTCAAGGCTGAATTTGGTCCCCGCATCGGATCACCGAGTGATTTCCAAGGACCAAAAAGATTCTTGGCGACATGGAGCTCGGCACGATTCGGTGCCCAACCCGTGCATCCGCTAGTGATCAGGTAATACCGATCATTGTATTTGAATAATGCTGGAGCCTCCCTATGATTCCGAAATAGTAAAGAATCCTTCGCTGTTACATGGAGGTAATCATCCGTTAACTGTACCATGCGTAAAGCATAATTTTCGTCGGATGAATACACTTGGTACGCCTTCCCATCGGTATCCACAAATAAACTCATATCGCGTGACATATTGTTATTTGGCCTGAAACTATGGACAAACTGAAACGGTCCAAGAGGTGAGTCACTTACTGCAACAGCCGCCCTGGCCGCAGCATAGCCCTGACCTTTCAATTCGAGATGGAACCACATGACATATTTTTTCAGTTGCTCCTGATAGATAACTTTAGGTCTTTCCATAATACAGCCCCAGGCAATATCACTTGTAGAATCTGCGCTAGGCGTTAGCGCCAATCCTTCAAACTTCCAGTGATGCAAATCATTGGATGAATACACATTGACTCCCTGAGATGTTGTTCCACCACGTTTCTCTCCATACCAATAGTATTTTCCATTCTGATGAAGTACGCCGCCGCCGTGTGCATTGATCACATCACCGCTGTCGTCTGTCCATCTTTCCCCTGGTTTAAAACTACTCACTTGAGCAGATTTCACTTTTTGATAGACCCGTACATAATCAATTTCATATTTTGCCGGAAGTAATTTATGATCTATCGCACCGCCATTTGTACCGCCTAGAGCCAAATTTAACAGCAGATAATGCGGTTGGGTAAATGGGTTAAAGCCTGTACCATCCCGATTAACCAATTGGTCCATCGTAACGCGAAGCATCTCAATATCGTCCACATACAGCGCAATAGCATCTTCGTCCCAGATCATTCGCCAAATATGAAACTGATCAGCCCAAGCTTTTCCCCCAAGATCTTTAACTGCCCTAGTCTGACCGAACCAATGGGCTTTCCACCGCTGATCAGTACCTGTCGCGATATTCGCCAATATTTTGCCACGGTAATACTCCATAATATCTATTTCGCCATTGGACGGCCACTCTTTGGTCGTTCCTAATGTCCAGAAAGCAGGCCAAAGCCCAGCGCCAACAGGTATACGTGCCCGAATTTCAAAAATTCCGTATCTCCAGCTTTGCTTTCCTAAGGTATTTATTGAAGCTGAAGTATACCTTATCTGCTTTCGGCTGCTAATCCAATCTTTACTGTCTTGAATAAAACCCGGATGCTTGCGTTGTTCTTTTTTTGCTTCAATAATCAATAGGCCATTACGACAGAAAGCATTTTCCTTTTGATACCATTGTTCTTCGCGGTTACGTTTGAAACCTTCTTCGTAGCTCCACTTGTTTGTATCTAGCGTGCCCTGATAATCGAACTCATCCGACCAGACTAAGTCATACTCCTGTGGGATGGGTTTTTGGCTGTATGCGGCAAAACAGCTTAAAAGCAAAATAAGACAGACAGATATAGGTGTTTTCATGATTTATTTTAAGTCTCTTTGAGCGAATAGTTATTGATTATTCGCAAACAAAAATATCACCCTTTTTCTATCTAGACAAGGGGGATATTGAGTCAAAAAGAGGGATATATTCGTATTTATGTAATAATACGATGACACAAACACGATTTAGCTTTTCGAATTCCCAATTAGATCACAAACTCATTCCTAGAGTAAATGCTACCCCTTTAGATTCTAGATCCACATTTCCATACCCAATTCCCGTCAAAGGCATTTTAACAAATGGTTTCACGCCGATATTAATTTTATCGTTGATTTTCTTCTCAATAGAAACCGAAAAATCCGCGACACCAAAGATATGCTGGTTCTCGCCATTCACTTCATAGACGGCACTGTTTTGAGATCCGCTATAGCTCCCCCCACCTTCATAATCGAAAGTGTATTTTTCCTTCAGCATAAAATAACTTGAAAGCCCTGCGCTCACATTAAATTTGACGTTTTTACTTTTAAGTACGGTGTAACTTGCTGTCAAGGGAACATCAAGAACATCACAAACGGCACTTACATTGCTGGGCAACTGAGCCATCTCCGGTGGATTTGATGGTGTATAAAACTTATATGCTGATTTATAATTCTTCTTAGCATAAGTCGCTCCCACAGAAACATGAAATCCTTTTGCGAGCGGATAGGAATAAGCCAAGCCGACATTTTCACTAAGGGAAGATTTCCCTGCTCCACGTACGCTTGTAAGATCTGGCCCAACGAGGAAACTAACAACCGACCGTTCCTCTTCCTTCCTCATGGCACCTATGGTTTCTTTAGGTTGATAAATAGCTGCCAAGCGCTCCCCTATCCCTTCAATCGGTTCTTCTTTTAAGTTGAAACTAGGTAATCTACGATGACTATATTCTATAGGAGGAATAGTAAATGTTGTTTCCTGTTTTCCATCCTGTATCCTTGTCTTTATATCGGCGACCTGCATTAAAAGAATATCCTGCAGTATTCTATTTTCACTTGGTACCGCTAAACCACTATTCATACCTGTATGCGGCTGAAATGCAACCCCACCTAAATCTTGTTCAGGTTCATGTCGCAAATTTTCCTCACGATGAATAGTTCCATTTTCCAACCCTTCTTTTTCAGACAAAATATTGGCTTCATTGATTTCATTCAGCACATCGTTAGACTTAAGTACTTGGTCATTCCAGATAAAAAAAGCTATTAAAACTGCTGCAACTGTGGTCGCTAATGTTATTAAAAGTACAATCTTTCTTTTCTTTAAACGATTTGACTGATTCAACCGTGATTCTATATTTTGCCAATGTGATTCATCAAACTCAAAATGAACATCATTTAGGCCGTCTTTAAAAATTTCATCAATCTTATTTTTATCCTTTTCCATCATGCTTTCTCTTGAGTTTTACCAAATTTTACACCTTGAGCTTGCATTATTTGTACAAGTCGCCCGCGTGCTTTATGTAAATTAGATTTTGATGTTCCAATAGCAATACCCAGCATGCCACTAATTTCCTCATGTCCATAACCATCTATTGCGTAGAGGTTGAACACCGTTCTGTATGCCGGTGGAAGCTGCTGTACCATCGCCAATAGGTCTTCATAGTTTAACTTTTGAGTGATGCTATCATCTTCCACAATAGCGTGCTCATACAAGGATACATCAAGTAGGAAGCCCTGTTTAATGTTTGCGCGGTAAAAATCAATTGCAGTATTCGTCATGATTTTTTTGATCCATATGGAAAAAGGCTTCTGAAAATCATATTTACCAATATTTTTAAAAACCTTAAAAAAACCTTCATTTAAAATACTTAGTGCATCTTCTCTGTTATTAGCGTAGCGCAGACATATACCTAAAGACATCGCATAGTAAATGGTATAAAGATCTTTCTGAGCTCTCCGGTCCTCATCAATACATCCTTTAATAATATGGATAGATTTTTCGTCAACTTCTGTTATCGCCACTCGATATTGCTTCTTTCTTTTGATAAATATAGTATTAAGTCTAATACGAACGGATTGTAAGAAAGGTTGCCTGCAAAAAATATTTTTTTTTGAATCAATTTCAAAGCAACCTTTCTTTTGAAATGATCGTAATATCAACAGATTATTTCAAAAAAGGCACTCATATGAAAGTAACAAAAAAACACGTAAAGCTAGTCTTTCTCGGTCTATTGACCTTAACAATGTTTTCTGCATGTTCAAAAAACGATGCAGCTCCTGACAATGTAGAAAATAAAAATAGGGGTATACAAATATCTGCCAATGCCCAGTTTGGTAATATCCTGACCGATGCAAACGGTAGAACACTGTACTTTTTCTCCAATGATACAAAAGGCATCTCTACCTGTAATGGTAATTGTTTGGCAACTTGGCCAGTTTACCATAGTAACGAAACAAGTACGGATGTAAAAATTGATAAAAGCCTGATGGGTGAAATCACACGCGAAGATGGTTCCAAGCAAAGTACATTTAAAGGCTGGCCGCTTTATTACTATGCAGGCGATGGTCAATCTGGTCAGGTGAAAGGGGATGCTATAAATAAAATATGGTATGTAGCCAAACCCGATTATTTACTTATGGTTGCCAATGCCCAACTCGTCGGACACGACGGTAAAAACTATTTAGGTGATTATACCGAAGGAATAGCAAAAACAATGTATCTAACAGATGATACAGGTAGAACACTGTATGCCTTTAAGCCTGATAAATTCAACAAAAACAATTATACTGCCGCAGATTTCAGCAATGATCCGATCTGGCCAATTTTCCAAAAAGAAACAGGAGCCCTTCCTTCGCTTATTCGTACAACTGATATCGCCGTAATTAGCGTCTATGGAAAGAAACAATTGACTTTCAAAGGATGGCCCTTATATTACTTCGGTCAGGATATACAACATGGAGACAATAAAGGAATAAGTTTCCCACGTGTTGGTGTTTGGCCGATCGTAAATGACAATACAACCGTTGCTCCTGCAAACTAAATCTATACTAACGATTCAAACATATGGCACAAAAACATAAAACAGCGATTCCTTGCCTCATAGCATATTATCACTTCGTCATTTCGCTCTTAACCATATCAGCTCTCACTTTCTCCGCCTGTACGAAAAAGCAGGCGCAGGAACTTACGACCAATCCAGATAACGGTACTGAAACGGTGACAGCCGAGAATGTATCGTATACGAATTTTTCTAAAGCTTTTTTCGAAAGCAAATGTAGTTCATGCCACGGAACAGGACGTTCGGCTAGCGGACGATGGACATTTAATGGCTATACTTCCGTAAAAGAAAACATTGCAAGAATTAATAACGCTGTACTGGTCACCAAATCCATGCCGATAGGCGGGGCGCTAACTTCAAAAGAAATAGAAATGCTCGACGCATGGATAAAGAGAAATTCACCTGAAAATTAATGATATCAATATGAAAAAAATTAACATTTACATGGTGCTCTTCATGATGCTTATCAGCGTGGGGACATTTGCTCAACAAAAGACCTACCTTGTTTCAAAAGAAAACAGCATTACCTTTTTTAGTAGCGCCCCTTTAGAGAACATTGAAGCTAAAAGTACATTAGGAGCTTCGGCTATAAACCTTCAAACCGGAGAAATCATTTTTAGAGTAAAAAATACATCTTTTCAATTTGACAAAAAGCTGATGCAGGAGCATTTCAATGAAAACTACATGGAAAGTGACAAATATCCCCTATCAGAATTTAAAGGCAAAGTCGAAAATGCGGACAAATTAACAAAAGACGGTAATTATACGCTCAACGTAACAGGAACACTTCAGGTTCATGGAGTTACCAAATCGTACAGCACAAAGGTCGAGTGTACCGTAAAAAATGGAACGATAAGGGCTATTTCAAATTTTCAAGTAAGACTTGCAGATCACAAAATAACAATTCCATCGATCGTTGGAAAAAAGATTGCTGAAGTCGTCAAAATAACCATTGATGCGACCTACAAACCCTAAAAATTCGAATGCATTTCAAATGAAAAAAACGCTACTTATACTCTTGTGCTTAACTTCTGCAACATCATATGCCCAGGAAGACCTAGAGAAATTGATTCATATCGATACACCGAAAAATGAAAAAGTCACAGCAACCTTTAAATCCGGCAACCTGATCAATCTTAAAACTACAGAGACTATTCATCGAAATGAAATGGACTTTCGAGTAGATCACCGTTTTGGTGATATCGCGGGCAGTGCAGGCGGTGGGAAAAATTTCTTTGGTCTGGATAATTCTACAGACATCCGTATAGGATTTGATTATGGACTCTTAGATAATCTAAATATCGGAATTGCCCGCGCGAAAGGCGCGACAGAAGTTAGACAACTCTTTGAGGGCAATCTAAAATACCGATTTATCGACCAAACAGTAGATAATAGTGTCCCTATTTCCGTAGCTCTTTTTGCAAGCACTACCCTATCTGCAATGGAGGCAAGTACTGATAAAGCTTCGGCTGCTAGCTTTGATACCTTCAGTGACCGATTAAGTTATGTAACGCAACTCATTATTGCTCGAAAATTCAGTACAAATCTATCGCTCGTTTTGGTACCGTCCTATCTTCACCGCAACTATACCGCACATAATGATCAAAATGATTTGTTTGCACTTGGAATTGGTGGACGGGCGAAAGTCAGTAATCGGGTCGCATTAGTGGCGGACTATACATTACCTTTCCGAAAATCATCAAATAAAAAATACCGTGAAGATCTAAGTGGGCAGCGTTATTATAATGCCTTAGGGATAGGTATTGAAATGGATACTGGTGGACATATATTCCATCTAAATTTCACAAATGCGACGGCAATTCAAGAATCTCAGTTTATCAGCGAAACAAATAGCTCCTGGGCTAAGGGACAATTCCGCTGGGGATTCAGCATCGCGAGACGTTTCAACTTCAATAAAAAATGACAGTTAAAAACCTGAATTAAAGATCATTAAAGACAATAATACGCTCGGTAAATTAAAAATTCAAAAGCTAAAAAACAGATAAGCATCTACCTTTTCTAATGAGCACATTGAAAAAAAATTCCCCAACAGGTTTTATACCTGTGGGGAATTTTACTATTACACAATATTAACTCTACAAGTCATTTAACCAAGTATTAACCTCGTCTTGTGTTTTTCCGGTCTTCTTTTGAAGTTTACCGACTAACTCGTCTTCTTTGCCTTCTGCGTACATCAGATCATCATCTGTAAGGTCTGCATATTGTTGTTTTACCTTGCCTTTGATCTCATTCCAACGGCCTTTCCATGTTAAATCACTCATAATTATTCTCCTTTCATTAGTTATTAATAGAACAGTATTAATCAAATAATCGTTTTAAAAATTTATTTTTAAAGTCGTAACCGTTATACCAGCACTTTTTATCCTGGTATTATTATTTTCGGTTACAATTAGCGGTCCAAGCCTTTCCGTCTTTTGTGTAGCCAATTGTTAATTTTCCAGCATCAATACGAATAACTCCTGTACCTGCCGAACCAATATTGATTAAGACATTATCCTTTCTCTCAAAATCTACTCCATTAAGATTAGGAATACCATTTCCGAAAGCAAAATTATAAGTATCACCAGCTTTTGTTACCGTAACTGTCCCTTCCGCAGCTGCAACATCATTATCATTGTTGTTTAAATTATCAAAAGAGATTGTACCTTCGTATTTTCCAATAAAAAGATCATTGTCTGCCGGATCATCATCTTTGCTACATGCCGTAAAACCTACTAATACCGTAAAAATAAGCATACCTAGTCCCAGTGTTTGAATTAATTTTTTCATACGTCAAATGTGTTAATGTAAATATTCTATTTTATTATAGCGGGGTAAAATTCAAACTTTATGCCAGTCCAATTTCACTTCATAAACATCCGTATCAAATTACTAAGAAGAGGTATAAATACCTTATTAGGGTATTTATACCAACTACCAAGACGATTTTAGCTGGCTTAACATCTTAATAACTGATTGTATGAGATCGGATTTTGTGACTTTCAGGGTATAATCAGTTTTCAGTTCTGAAGCATAAGAACGTAGGCAAAATATTGCTGAAAAAACTTGGAGCGAAAGCCCTTTATCGCTAAATTCATTTATCCCAAGCCTACACTATGGAAATCAGTTATACGATTAATGTCCGAAGATTTGAAGATTACTTTGACTTATGGAGTTCCAAAGTTTATCAATATGCACTTCATAAAACCAAATCATCTTATCTGGCCGAAGAAACTGTACAGCGTGTATTTATCAAACTCTGGAAAAATATGAGTGACAAAAATATCGATGCCACCATAGAATCCCAGATTTTCTGTATCACCCGAACAGTGGTAATCGATCTGGTCAAGGCAGAATATAACCGAAAGAAACTTCTGGATCACGATCAGACATTTGTCTTACGCCATAGCCCCCAGGATGATTTTTATGCCAAACAACTTACATCAACCCTCCATAAAATTGTCGATAAATTACCAAAGAAACGCAAGGAGATTTTTATGTTAAGTAGATTTTCCAATCTTTCGCATAAGGAAATTGCAGAAAAAATGGCCATATCGACGAAAACCGTAGAAAATCAACTAACGCTAGCCCTAAAAACCATTCGGAAGGCTTTACTGTTCTGCATGCTGATGCAAATTATTTTTTAGCTTCTTTGGGGGATAACTCATTTTGGATCGTAATCTTATTAGATGAAGATTACAAAAGAATTGATCGACAATTACCTAAGCGGTAAAGCCAATGCGGAAGAAATTTCGGCCATAGAAAACGCGCTAGCTAATAACGAGTTTTATTGGGAGGATCTTATGCCGGAGACGGAATGGCAAGAATATGAGGTGGATTCGGATTTTAAAAACCAAAAAGAAATAAAAGCGCATATTTTCGAACAAGTAGCGCAAAAAGCCAAGTATCGTTTCAATTGGTTAAAATATGCTGCCATTATTATCTTCGTTGGAATCGGAGCTTGGATAGGATTTACCCAGATAGATCCTCCGAAACCTCATACCACCTATCTTAGTTCCAAAAAAATTGAAGCATCTCCGCAGGAGAAACCCGACAATTTGTATTATATCAATTCAGGTAATACTGTTCAACACATTGAAGTTCCAGATGGATCTACGATCGAACTATTCCCCAATTCTGAAGTGAAATTTAGTTCCGATTTCGCGGACACTACTTCACGCGACATCCAATTGAAAGGTAAAGCCAGATTTACCGTAGCAAAAAATAAGGCAAAGCCATTTCGCGTTCATACGGCAGATTTGACAACAACCGCGCTTGGCACTGTTTTCAGTGTAGAAGAAGGTGTTAGCGCGATTACAAAAATAAAACTCTATGAAGGCCGTATTGAAGTCAAAAACAATACAAGTTCCGGAAATAAAAAACCCTTAAACCTGCATTTTTTACCCAATGAAGAAATCAGCATTGACCGCAAGCAGCAACAGATCGTTGCCGAAACCCGAATCAATGCTTCTCAATCCAGCAAAAGGGGATCATATCTAAAAACAAGTGGACAACTGATCTTTAAAAACCTCCCTTTGCACGCTGTACTTCATATCATCAGTCATAATTATGCGGTTAAACTAAACTTTGAACCTAAAGATATACAAGATAAATACTATAGTGGAACGTATAAAAATACGGCATCCGCATACCTCAACATGCTAGCTGATATCCAAGCACTTCATAGGATAACCATTCATGTACAAACCGAATAAAATTCACTCAATTAACCCACAAATTATGCACAATTATTTACCTTCCAAGCATAGTATACTGACTATGCTACTGTTGAGATCCAACATTCGAGCCGACGTAAACTGGGCATTACGTCTAGGCCTCATGGGGCTTTTGTCAACAAGCTATTTTCTTGCTGACGCCCAACAAAATGCGACCATTAACGGAGTAATCAAAGATGAAACAGGAAAGCCCATCCCCTCGGCGACGGTTACCATACGTAATGCGACGAGCGGATTGACAAAAACAACAAGCAGCAGACCAGACGGAACCTTTTCGCTCGACCAGATTCCCGCTGGACAGGGCTACCAAATCAGCGTATCTTCCATTGGTTTTAAGAGCAAAGAACTGGTGGATTACACCATTACGGACAGGGACAAACTAGCGATCAATATCAGTTTGGAATCGAGCGCGCAAAATCTACAGGAAGTTGTCGTCACCGCACTTGGTATCAAACGCGAGAAAAAAGCGCTGGGTTATACAGTCGCTGAACTCAAAGGCGACGAGCTAACGCAGGGTAAAGAAACCAATGTCGCCAATGCCCTATCAGGTAAGGTTGCCGGCGTACAGGTGAGCCGCGCCGCATCCGGTGCCGGGGGTTCGTCCAAGGTCGTGATCCGGGGTAACAACTCCCTTATCGGTAATAGCCAACCCCTGTATGTGGTGGATGGAGTACCGATAGACAACCAAAGTATTTCGTCTCCAAATCAGTCAGGGGGAACAGATTATGGTGACGGAATTGGAAACATTAATCCCGAAGATATCGAAACGATGTCGGTATTGAAAGGCCCAAATGCGGCCGCACTTTATGGACAAAGAGGAAGTAATGGTGTTATTTTAATCACAACCAAATCGGGTAAAGCCGGAAAAACCCGATTTAACTATGGAACAGATTTTTCATTAGGTAATGGGTTAGTTTTACCCGATTTTCAAAATGTCTACGGCCAGGGACTGAACGGTACATTTACACATTTTAGAAAAGATGATGGCACCATTGTCTCCATGAGTGAAGCGCTGAAAAATGGTTACAGTGGTATACCTAAAATGAGTGCCGGACGTGATCGTACAACGCGAGCAAGCTGGGGAGCGAAGATGGAAGGCCAGACTTATGAAGACGCTTATGGCAACATCTTACAGTTAACACCAAAGCCAGATACCTACTCATCTTTTTTTCAAACGGAGAAACAGTTTACTAACAACCTTAGTATCGACGGCGGAACAGACAAAGTCAACTACCGCTTCTCGTTCGCTAATACCGATGTGAAAGGATACATTCCTACAAATACGCTCAAAAGAAACAATTTTGGTCTGCGCACCCAAGCCAAGATAACCGACAAATTTCATATCGACATCAAGGCGAACTATATCGCCCAAAAGGGACAGAACCGGCCTACATTGGCTGATGCAGCAGACAACCCGGCTTACCTATTCATCAGCCAGCCGCGAAGCCTAGGCAACGACATCCTGGCACAGTATAAATGGACAGCACAGGAGATCAGTAGACAACTCGGATTTTCGGGATTGACGGAAGGATTGGAAAAAACATATGCCACCAATAGTTCCACAGCAAATCCGTTCTGGACCATTCATGAAAATCACAATGAAGATCGCCGCGATCGCATTATTGGCTTGCTCCGTCTGAGTTACGACTTTGCCTCTTGGCTAAAGGTAACAGCGACTGGAGGTACCGATTTCTATACTGATCAAAGGTTTCGCTACCGTCCAATCAATACCTACCAAAGCTTAAACCGAAAGGGAGATATTCGAGAAGAAGTCATCAGAGCCCGCGAAGACAATTTTGATATCCTAGCAAGTTCCAACTTTAAGTTGACCGACGATATTAAACTCAGTGCCAACTTAGGTGCCAGTCACCAAAATAGATATTTACGTATGACAGGAAATTCAGGGAATCAGTTTATTGTACCCAACCTCTTTGTCATCAACAACACCACCACAAACAGTTACATATTTGACTTGATCCAGTCCAAGATTAATTCGGCTTATCTATCGGGTCAATTCAGTTACAAAGACTATTGGTTTGTTGATTTCTCTGCCCGTAACGACTGGTCTTCGACCCTGTCAAAGGAAAACAATTCGTTTTTCTACCCGAGTGTAAGTTCCAGTTTGGTCTTATCGGATGCGTTCAAATGGCAATCTGACGCACTGTCTTTCGCCAAAATCAGAGCTTCATGGGCCCAGGCCGGTAGTTCAGGAAACCCCTATCAGCTGACAGGAGCATATAGTCTCAACCAGTATACCCATGGTGGCGTACCGATGGCTTCCTATACAGAAATTATTCCTGATCCGAATTTGAAAAACGAATTGACTACATCAATCGAAGCTGGGGCAGATCTGAGATTTCTAAAAAACAGACTTTCTTTCTCCTTCACCTACTATCAGGCCAAGACAAAGAATCAGATTTTGGACGTACCAATCGCCCCTTCCAGTCTCTATGTAAAAAACAGGATCAACGCTGGAGAAATTAGCAACAGAGGTATTGAATTTGTATTGGGAGCAACACCAATCAAAAGCGAATCGGGCTTTGAATGGAATACCACCTTCAATTACAACCGCAACCGGAATAAAGTAGAATCACTCTATCCTGGCGTAGAAAGCTTCTTACTTGCTACAGACCGCGGGATAAATGTGGTTGCGGAGGTCGGAAAACCATTTGGCCAGCTGATTGGGACACAGTTTGCGTGGATCAAAGATGATCAGGGAAATAGGTTGATTGACCCGACCACTGGGCTCCCCTTACGCACAGCTGGACGTGTAGAAACCGATCTTGGAAATGCACAACCCGACTGGTTGGGAGGTTTTGCCAATACAGTTAAATATAAAGGTTTCAACCTCTACGCGCTTGTCGATATCCGTCAGGGCGGTGTGATCTTCTCCCAGTCGAACCGCGAACAGATTATCTATGGGACTTCAACGAAGACCCTAGAAGGACGAGATGGAACTTACGTTGCGGCAGGGATGCTCGGCCAAAAAGATGGGGCAGGAAACTGGACAAGTACCGGAACACAAAACAGTAAGCAAGTTGCCGCACAAGATTACTGGAACATGGTAGCCAGTGATAAAGAAGTCATGGTCTCTGAAGAAATGATCAATGATATGAGCTATATCGCCATGCGCGAGATCAGTCTTTCTTATTCTTTCCCTAAAAAGCTGATGCCACATAAGCTTGTTAATTCCCTAAAATTAGGCGTCTATGGCCGAAACCTATTTTATTTTCAACGGAAAACTGATGGATTTTCACCAGAAGCCTCTGCCTTCAATGTTAACAATAGCTCCATCGGTATTGAATCAACTTCACTTCCTATGATGCGCACATTCGGTATTAACCTCACAGTTGGTCTATAAACCCTTTATTATGAAAACGAAACTATTTAAAAATACATTCATCTTCGGACTTATTTCTGTAGCAGGACTAGGAGCCTGTACCAAAGATTTCGAACGAATCAATACGCCTCCCACATCTGTCACCACTGTAGATCCATCTTTAATCATAGCACGTATCCTACGTGATGGTACTTTTCAGGAATCTGGGGAACTACCCAACAACAAGTTTGGCTCTTGGATCCAACATTGGGCTGGAGGTCCGGTAGTGCCTGTTTCTCGATATTTTGAAGGACCCGAAAATCTTATTTGGTCGCAGCACTACACCTTGCTCCGCAATATCGTTCAGATCAAACAGGAATTGAGCGGCAAGGAAGACAATGCAGCAGGAAGAAGTAAACTGGCTATCGCCGAACTTTATGAAGCATACCTCTATCAGCGCCTTACAGATTTGTTTGGGGATATCCCCTATTCTGAGATCACAAAATCCAATAAGGAAATTAACCGTACGCCCAAATTCGACAAACAAGAAGAGATCTATCCGGCACTGGTTCAAAAGGTCGATGCAGCTATAGCAAGGCTGACCAGCGGCGACCTGTCTTACGGCTCCTCAGATTTCTTTTACAAAGGCAGCATTGACAAATGGAAAAAATTTGGCAATTCACTCAAACTAAAGCTCGGCATGCGCATGCGGTACGCCAATCCCTCTTTGGCCCAGAAAACGGTTACCGAAGCCATGACTTCTGCTATAGGTCTATTCTCCAGCAACAGTGATAATGCCGCAATACCGACCTACAACGATGCTCAGGCTGAAAATCAAAATCCTATTCTACGTCAAATGACAACCGGAAGTGCGGATCTGCGTTATCTTGCCAATACGTTAGTCGATAAACTGAAAGAATATAAGGACCCTAGGCTTTCACTGCTTGCCGAGCCTGTCCAATTCAATGGTACAGCAACATATCAAGGTATTGGCGTTGCTTTAACGGATAATCAGTTGTCACAGTTGATTCGTGCCAACTATTCCACGGCCAATAAATCAACATGGTTCAGTCTCACCTTTGCTCCGATTCCAAGCTATGCCTTTACCTATTCGGATATATGCTTTTACAAAGCTGAAGCTGCGCTGCTGGGCTGGGGAGCTACACCTGCAAATGCACAAGCATTTTTTACAGAAGGTGTCAAAGCTGCGCTGGCATTACCGCCATATAATATTTCGTCTATTCCTTTAGCATACGAATCTGTGATCAATTTAAGTGGTTTGACAGACGAACAGAAAATGGAAAAAATAGCGACGCAAAAATGGATTCACCTTTTTGGCAGGGACATGGAAGCTTTCGCGGAATGGCGACGTACCGGATACCCCAGCTTAACCCCTGGCCCAAATCCAGGTTCAACCAACGGACAGATACCACGCAGGGCAATATACTCCAGTGAAGAGGCTGAGTTGAACGCAACACATGTAAAGGAAGCGGCAGCCAGAATGACGAATGGAGATTCTTTCTTATCAAAAGTATGGTGGGACAAAAAATAATACACTATAATAATGGGGCTGACCAGTTTTGGACAGCCCCTGTCGTTACCGCTTTAAAATATAGGTAATACAGCAGTTTTTTAGATAAATTTTCAAAGAGATAGGCTTAATTCTTTAGACAATGATTATATTATGCTTGCAGCGAAATAGCGACATTATGCAACTGAAACATAGTCCTTCATACACTGTAAAACCCAATATAATGATTAACTTAAAACCCCTTACGCTGGAAGACGTCTCACCATTTTATGAATGGATCAATGATGACATTTCGATAAAATATTCACTTTCTATTTTCCAATCCATGCACTCAAAGGAGCAGATCGATGCTTGGTTTTTAACTGTTGTCAACGATCTAAAAAATTTTAATCGTGGAATTTTCTTAAACGATACCAATAAATTGATTGGATATGCTGGCATTTGTAATATTTCAAAGCTAAACAGATCAGGAGAATATTTTATCTTCATAGGAGATCGTCAACAATGGGCTAAAGGGATAGGGTCTCAAGTTACCCAATTACTTCTCGCTATTGGTTTTGAAAAATTAGGGCTCAATAGCATTATGCTTACCGTATCCGAGCCAAATTATGCGGCGATTAAAGCGTATGAAAACGCTGGATTTAAACCGGAGGGGAGGATGCGCAAAGCCTGCTTTCGGGATAACCAATTTCACGATAAGCTATTGATGTCAATTTTAAAGGATGAATGGTTTGATCGAAGAGACCTAATAAAAAATGAAGATAATTAATATAGTTTGTCTGCTACTTGGAATAGTAGGTCTTTGGATACAACTTCTTAAAAGCATTGTAGACGGCTTGATGTATCACTGTAGAATGCAATTCTTCGGGCATATAATCAAACACAAAATCAATCTTTTCTTCGCTCCTCAGTACGTCAGATAATGCTAGGGCCTCATTATACATGCTAATGTCCTCTTCTTTGTTCGGCACGCCAAGGTAAACCCTTACATTTTTTTTCAAATTATGTTGCAAAAGCTTTTTTGAATTTTTCAATAAAACCTCCTCTCCCCACCATAAACTTGGGCTTATAATAATATAATCATCAAATAGTTCGGGGTGCTTTAATAAAATTTCTGTAGAAAAAAGTCCTGCCAGTGACTCCCCTATTAACGTCTGCTTTCCATTCGTACGATAATTACGAGTGAGGTAAGGTATCAATTCATTTTTTAAGAATGCTATATATTTTTCAGAACCGCCGTACGAAGAAAAGCTCGCTTTCTGAAAACCCTCCCGCTCTATAAAATCAGTATTTTCGACAGGGAAGGTAAAGTCTCTCCTTCTTTTATTTCCTCCTATTCCAACAACAATACTTTGAGGAAATCTATCGATCCAAGGTTGCGTCACGAAACGTACAATCCCGGAGATATGAAAAAAATCTTCATCTATACCACCATCGAGCACATATACAATCGGATATCGGACAGAATCATTTGGGTTATAATTATCAGGAAGATAGATATTGATCGTTCGATCTTCACTCAAAACCTTTGAATGCAATATTTCTGACTTACCGATCGATAATAGCGTCGCTTTTTGTGCAAAACAAGTTGAATAATAAATAAAGATAAAGAAGAAAACAAGTATTCTATTTGCTACCATATTGGATACATTTCGCTTAGAAACAATACAATTGAATAATATACAAAATTACTATTTTTAGTATATAGCTCATTTGCCAATTCGATAAAAACGATATATTATTGACACCGCCCGGACAATACACATGACACAAATAACCACAACATTTGTTAAATTTGATAGACATCATATTCCAGTGTGTTTTATGAAAAAAATAGGTTTTTTATCGTTTGGACATTGGTCCAAACATCCCGCATATAGTACGCAGACAGCAAGTGACACCTTGCTGCAATCGATAGACTTAGCTGTAGCTGCAGAGGAAATAGGCATAGATGGAGCTTATTTTCGCGTACATCATTTTGCAAATCAGCTGGCATCCCCGTTTCCTTTACTCGCGGCCATTGGAGCCAAAACCTCTAAAATTGAAATCGGTACTGGTGTAATCGACATGCGCTATGAGAACCCTCTTTATATGGTGGAAGATGCCGGCGCTGCAGATTTAATTGCTGGAGGCAGATTGCAGCTGGGAATCAGCAGAGGTTCCCCAGAGCAAGTAATTGATGGCTGGCGCTATTTTGGTTACAATCTAGGCGAAGATCAAACCGACGCAGATATGGGAAGGCAGAAAGCTTTGGCGTTTTTGGAAAAGCTTGACGGTATCGGTTTTGCTGAGCCAAATCCTTACCCAATGTTTCCAAACCCACCGGGCCTACTCCGGCTTGAACCCTATTCAGATGGCTTAAGGGATCGTGTCTGGTGGGGAGCAGCGTCCAATTCAACGGCCATATGGGCGGCGCAAAATAAAATGCACCTTCAAAGCTCTACCTTGAAATATGATGAAAATGGCAAACCTTTTCATATTCAGCAGGCCGAACAGATACGCTTATACAGAGAGGCTTGGAAGGAAGCTGGACACACCGGCGAACCCCGGGTATCTGTTAGCAGATCCATTTTTGCGTTGGTCAATGATTTGGATCGCTACTATTTTGGGCAGGCGGCGGACAAAAAAGATAAGATAGGAATGATCGAATCAGACAAGCGGGCGATCTTTGGAAAGAGCTATGCGGCCGAACCAGATCAACTTATAAAAGAACTAGCGCAAGACGAAGCCATCCAAGAAGCCGACACATTACTCTTAACCATTCCAAATACGTTAGGAGTAGACTATAACATTCATATCCTTTCGACTATTTTGAAATATGTCGCGCCCGAACTCGGCTGGCGTTAACTTTTCTGAACTTATGATAAAGAATATTCGGTACAAAACAAAAATTGCTGTAATAGGTGCGGGACAAGCTGGGCTTTCCGCTGCCTATCATTTAAAAAGAATGGGACTTACAATCGGGAAAGACTTTATTATCTTAGATGAAGCCCCTAGCCCAGGTGGGGCCTGGCAATTCCGTTGGGATTCACTCACCTTAAGTACTGTTAATAAAATACACGATTTACCTGGTATGTCGTTTGAAGAAACGCTATCTACAAACGACACGGAGGTCCAAGCAAACACCGCAGTTCCCCATTATTTTGAGCTTTATGAAAAGAAATTTGAGCTTCAGGTCTATCGGCCAGTCAAAGTAGAAAAAGTCTATGCACACCAGAATCGTTTTCACATCGATACAAAAAACGAGCATTTCTCAGCTCTAGGCATTATAAACGCTACAGGTACATGGGAAAACCCATACATTCCGGACTATCCCGGTGCAGCTTTATTTCAGGGAGAACAACTTCATACAAAGGATTTTAAAACTGCAGCCTATTTTAGTGGAAAACATGTGATTGTTGTTGGGGGTGGCATTTCTGCCATTCAATTACTCGACCAAATTTCCCAAATAACGACAACGACCTGGGTTACACGTCGACCACCATTGTTTAGAGAAGGCCCCTTTGATGATATGGCAGGTCATCATGCTGTTGCCATGGTGGAAGACCGTGTAAGGCAAGGACTTCCGCCTTTGTCTGTAGTAGCTGTGACAGGCCTTCCCTATACCAGCGAAATCCAAAAGATGGAACAGCGTGGAGTTCTTAAACGCTTTCCGATGTTTAAGGAAATAACAGAAAAGGGAATCAAATGGGACAACGGAATAGAGCAAAAAGCAGATGTAATTCTTTGGAATACGGGCTTTAAAAGCTCATTGAGCCATCTCGATGCCGTTCTGCCAAAAGAAGTCCAAGGCGGAATCCAAATGACAGGCAGACTCGCTACCATGGTAGCCAAAGAGCCCAGAATTCACCTCGTGGGTTATGGCCCATCAGCATCCACTATTGGAGCAAACCGAGCCGGAAGTGCCGCAGCCAAAGAATTGCTAAATACGCTTTCAGACTTCGGCCACAGTCTCATCATGTAGAGCGAAACAAACTAAACTGGCAAATCAAGTCAGAGCGCAGCAATGGAATAGCAATCTAGCATTTAATCAAAGTTATTCACCACGGTAACAAATCCTCAAAATATTAATTGTCAACAGCTAACTAAACCAAAAACCCTATAGACTTTCTTTAAGGACTAACCATCAATCGATTTGTACACGTACCTTCATTTCTAAACGAAAAAAAGCTCTGTGGATGCGAATTTAAATTCATTCCTTACAAATTTAAATCATACCTTAAGATATATTTATCCATGCATTACTTTTATACAAAATAATAAAGAGAACCCTACTGAATAAAAGCTAAAGCTAGGAAGAATGGAGTGGACAATATTGAATCATCAAACCTTCCTACATCATATATATAGTGCTATTCAGTATGGCTAAGCGGACTAATAACAATGTATTCAATTAATAGATTTTTATCATGAAAACAAAACATTTATTTTCAGCATTATTGTTAACATCTTGTAGCTTAACACTATTTACATCTTGTAATGGCGACTCTGTCGATACGGTAAAAGCTATTGAATCTAACTACGACAACCAAGACAAGACCATTGCGTTAGTTGGAGAATTTGATGCACCGTCTTTCACCTTTTCATCTGGCAAATCGAAAACGATGGAAATGAATTTTGTTGTTAAATCTCATGCTTTCAGTTCAGAAAAATTTACAGTAATCAATGTGATTTTACCTGTTGGCACAGAAAAGAATAGTGTATTATTTGATATCCCTGCGGACCAAAAAAATTATACGCTCAAGAACTTCTATGTATTTGACGACAATGGAGAGAAAATCAATCTAGATTCGCATACAACATTTAAAATGAAAGGTACAGTACGTTACAGCGAATTAGAGAAGCCAGAAAATGAGCGAGAGAAAGACAACTTTAATTATAAAATAACCGACGTAAGTTTTGTCAAAAATTAAAAATGATAGCCGCTATAATTCAAAAAATAAACTCATTTTATCAATCGAAAACATAAGCAACCTGAACTTAACAGCGGTCTTCTATTTGAATTGAACGCTACGGACAGGCTTGAATAATGAGCAACCTATATCCTTGCTATGCTAACGATCTATCCCGATGCACGATATATACTAGAAGCGCCAAAATAGCACACAGCAACATGACCGTAAACGTTCAATTTAAAACCAAATATAAAAATTAAAACTAATATAATTAGCTTTAATTTCTATATTTTTTAGCAAAGAAATATAAAACGCCCATACACCTTAAAATCCAGAAAACAAATAAAAAAACTCTTGCGCTTATAATGAGCGGCTAATATCTACAACATTGAAAATTTGATCAACGTCATCCAGACTTACATCAAAATCAGGATATCTTTTTTTATCCGTGTTAAGTGATCTAAGCGTAAGAATTCCGTTGTTTACATCATGATGAGCGATCTCTTTTATGATAACCCCCTCAAACTTATGCACTATTACCCAATAACGATATTTATGTGTATGAAATTTGGATTGCCATAACTCTGGCTTTATCAAACGCCCCGTAACAATATCGCCATCCAATACACTTGCATCCGTACCATCGGTCATACTATCACCACTAACTTGAAAAGAACGATAAGCTCCTTTATGAAACTCATTGACTGTAATAAAATGAGCAGGTAAGTCGTCCATATATTCCGGATCGGAAAAGCCAGATAAATAACCGGCTTTCGCTTTTTCAGTAACAAGTTTTGTCTGCATCAAATATCTTCCAGGGGAAACTTCAAAAAATATATTGTTCTTGTTTTCATCAATAAACTTAACATCTTCCGAAAAGTATCCTATTGATTTTCCATTTCCCATACTGACCATCGCCACAGTGTCAGACTGAATTGGAGCGACAGTCGCTAGCCTTTCCCCCTTTCCATACAAAAGCCAATCATATTGAATATGAGGAAAAGCCTTCTGAATTCGTGTTTTCATCGTAAGCCCAATCGGATATTCACCCTTTTTTATACGCGAGTACACCTGTTCGCGTACACCTAATAACGACGCAAATTCACGGTTTGTGACACGCATTTCCAAGCGTAAAACTTCAAAATTGTTATTTGAATAAGTCTCCATAGTTGATACTGTACTTAAGAAATGTTACACAAAAACATAACATTGTGACACAAAGTTACACAACTTATAAAACCTAAACAAACAGACCAATTAAAAAAAATAAAAATAACTGATTATCAGTAGTTTAATGTTAAACAAATAAGTTTATTATGTTTCAACAACATAAAAATTTATCAAAAAAAACATTAAAAGATTAACAATTTAGTTTAACTTTGTTTAACAAAACAATTAAATAGCGGCGAATATATAGATGTTAATGAATCGCGCGAACAAAATAATGTTTTAAGAACAGAAGCAACACTACGTTTAACAGGTAAAAAATAGCTCACAACGCATGAACACATTATATTATTCATTTATGATGAGTTTCTTAAAAGAGAATCATCCCGAAATACTAAAATCCATTGATAAGATTTATGAACCTGATCTTTCTAAAATCAGTAAAGTGATAGACTGTTATTGTAAATTCGTAGGTATACCAGCGCAACAAATCACGGGAGAATATATCAATTATAGCGATATTCAACATCGTTACAAAGCTATAGCGGTTGTTTTACGCATTTTTCAACCCGAAAAGTTAACTAATCTAAAAACCAAAGTTAAAAGCACCATTTATAAAGAATTAGGGCCATATTTGAAAATAAATAATGACATTTTACAGAAATCCATCATCTGCGCATGCAACCAATTTGATCTTTACCGGGACTTCAAAATGGAGATCAAGCAGGTTGCCAATTATTACCTTATTGATGCGCGTTTCAATAAAGACTATTGATTTATTTCACGTACATGTTAACCTTATTGACAAAATTCGTCTTCTTCTTATAAACCATATAGATAGTCCTCGAGAAACAATACTCAAGGACTATTCTTGGGATGTAGATTCAAACAACTTATTCATTTTGTGTACTATGTTGTGCATTTTTGACCTGCTTTAATTCCATTTGTAACTTATTATAAAGTTTCATAAGGTCATCATACTTGAGTTGCAAATCGGCTAACGTCCTTGTGCACGCCATACGTTCATCATTTGCTAAACGTAGCGCTTCATTAAGATCTTCAATGATTGCCCGCAGTTGCTCAATATCCTTCGCTAACCTATTCGAATATCCTTCCCATTTCTCGATCACTTTTCCAGCATTTTCAACATTTGTAGCTTCCACTTGAGCTTGCTCTTTGGGCTTTCCGACAAAATATCCTCCAACAGCAGTAGCCACGGGGATAATCAATTTTTCCAAAATTTCAAGTAAGTCCATTCCAATCCTCTTTTATTAACGATTTAAATCTCTCCCAGGGAAATTGTCTCCCTGGATCCTCTTTTCTTCCTGGTGCGATATCTGAATGCCCCAAAATATCCCGAATCGGATATTCACTGATAATTGCCCGGCACACTTCAAGCGCAATACTGATCTGCTTTTCGGTATAGATTTCCTGACCTTTATTCTGTAACTCTATACCTATACTATAGGTATTCAACCCCTTTAGCCCCGCCCATGTACTAGAACCTGCATGCCAGCATCTGACATTAAACGGGGCCAATTGGGTTACAACACCAGTACGACTTATATGAAGATGGGCAGATACTTTACTTCGCGCATCTGTCATCCACTCTATTGCACTAGTCGAATTGGACGCACCATCATAATGCATGATGATGTAAACAGGTTTAATAATACCACCTTTGTTGGGTGTATCTCTATATGAAACACCTAACAGCTTGTTTTCTTTAATTTCCATAGCTTTTATCCTTATTAATTAGTTCTTTTATGTTTGTATTTAGATTACTCCGAGCTTTTATAAGCATCGAATCACATGTGATCAATGAAAGCATTTCTAGCTTTCTCTACACTACAAATTTAAAGGCAGTCAGCTATTAAAACACGGAATAACAGATTGATGTAGTCGGTACGTTGCACTTACCGACTATTTTGGAAAAACACCGCAACAACAATAAATGGTGCGTTCTAAAAACGATCACATCGTTAAAGTTTCATACCGAAGTGTAATCTGGCCATCAAACATTTCCTTCTCTCCTTTGTTTTTTGTTTGTTATAGCATAGGATGAGTTATACCGTTAAGGCTAGGAAGTTGGTTCGCCTAGCCTTTTTTGATAATCATAAACAGAATAACGCCAGTGCCCGCTAATTATATTCAGTTAATATTCCTTAACCCATATCGTGCTAATTAAAGCATGACTCTCGATGAAAGCATTATGCAAGAAAGCTCAATTAAAAGCTCCAGCAGACAATATTAATGCATATAAACATGTCAAGATCTTCAGATTAAGAGCCAACAAGATCCGCACTAAAAAACACGTACACTATATTCCTTCAGGATTTAATTTATTATTTTAGTATTGGATTAACTCGAATGCTACAGGTTATCAAATAACAAATTATACGATTATTAGGCATCGTCGTTTAAGGTTGTACATGGATGGCGCTTGATTTATATGATGATGAATAAGTTTACTTTACTAGTTGGGAATGACATCAATAATATCTCACCCGGAATCAGCTGGAGCGATTTATTAACTAATATTAAAGAGAAATATAAGGTCAGTTCATTAGAAAATGGACTCAAACCCTTCCCCATGTTATATGAGGAAATATTCCTTGGCGCTATCAAAAAACAGCACATTAACGAGAGGGAACTTAAAAGTTATATCTCCGATTGTGTTTCGCAGATCAAGCAAAACGAAATACACCAATTAATTCGGGAGATACCAATCGAAAACATCATAACCACAAATTATGATTTTAGTTTAGAAGGTCAAACCAGCACACGTAATACTGGTTTAATCCGCGAAACAACCTACAGTGTCTTTCGTAGGCATGAAAGTGAACATAAAACCTATTGGCATATTCATGGCGACTGTCTAAACCCCGCGTCTATTAATCTCGGTTATGAGCATTATTGTGGTCAATTGCAAAAAATGAGGGATTATGTCGTTAATGGAACAAATTACAGTTCAGAAACTGTCTACAGAGATTCCTTGATGAAAAGGTTGAATCAGAAAAAAGGAACCAAGCTTCAATCGTGGATTGATCTATTTTTTACACAAGATATCCACATCTTTGGTCTTTCTCTAGATCTTGTGGAAATCGATCTTTGGTGGCTATTAACGTATCGTGCACGTAATAAGTATTATAAACGGAGTAGCTTTATTAAAAATCAATTATTTTATTATACAACAAAAAAATGGTATTCGCTTTCCAAGGATAAGATGCAGTTACTTCAGGCACATGATGTCGAGATTATTGTAATTGACGAAGCCGATAAGACTAAATATTATAAAAAAGTATTAGCAGCAGTAAGAAAGAGATACGAGCTTTCCAGCAGACAGGTACTGGAAAATGGCATCAAATAAAGTCCATCGGATAGCGCCATGGAAACTAGCGAAAGATATCGAAGCATCTTTTAGTTTTCCCTGCTTCATTTGGATTGCAATCCTTATTTTTACTGTTTGACCTTAACAAAGTAAAAATGGCAATAAAAGATATTGAAATTATAAAAACCGAGATATTATCAGATAATTGGTACACGCTAAAAAAAGTAACCTATCAATACAGCAAACCAGACGGTACAGTACAGCAACAAAGTAGGGAAGCTTATGACCGTGGTAATGGCGCGGTTATTCTGCTTTATAACATCAGTTACCAGACCGTAATATTGACCAGACAATTTCGAATCCCAACTTACATAAACGGCAACGAATCGGGTATGCTGATAGAAGCATGCGCAGGTCTGCTTGATCAAGATTCGCCCCAAGATTGCATCCGTAGAGAGACAGAAGAGGAAACGGGCTACCAAATCAAGGAAGCAAAAAAAATATTTGAGGCCTACATGTCCCCCGGGTCAGTAACGGAGATATTGCATTTTTTTATAGCAGAGTATACAACCAACATGAAAGTTAGCGATGGAGGGGGACTGGAGGAAGAAGAAGAGCATATAGAGATCCTTGAAATTAAAATTCAGGATGCTTTACATATGATTGATACAGGAGAAATCAAAGATGGAAAAACTATTATGTTGCTGCAATATATTAAACTGAAAAATATCTTGTAGGCATACAACAGGTTTATAGCCATTTCAAGCAAAATAGCCAATTTCAGCAAAAATAAACTTGGAGCACTCGAAATCTGTGGTAGTTGCCACATAGTAAGGACTTCCATTTTCAAGTACGCTTTAAAGTAAAATAAGCAAGAACAGAACGAAATTATATCTCGTCCAGTCCTTGCTTATTCCATATGAAAAACTCCTAGCGTTTACCCGAATTATTTACGATTTTATCAGCTAATGACTTGAGCTGGACCATATCATCATACTCAAGGTTTAACGTTTGAAAAATCTGCATAGGAATGCAACTCGCTTTTTCTTTCAGCAGCAATCCTTGCTTCGTTAGTTTGATTTTTACCACCCGCTCATCAGATTTGCTTCGTGTCCGGGTGAGCAAGGCTTTGGCCTCGAGACGTTTCAACAGTGGTGTAAGTGTTCCATTATCTAAAAATAGCTTACTTCCTAATTGATTTACCGTTTGCTCATCATTTTCCCATAATGCCATCATGGTGATATATTGTGGGTAGGTCAAGTCGATCTCTTCAAGAATAGCTCGGTATTGCTGCATAATTTCCCTATGCAGCACGTAAACTGAAAAGCAAAGCTGTTTATCTAATTTTAATAAGTCGTCCATCCTACAAAGATATCGAGTTTTCAAGTGATTGAGCGAGCAGCGCCCATCTATTTATATTCAACGACAAAATCCGCTTTGGATACTCTAACTTTTTTCATCGTTGAGATCCAATCTCGGGAGGAGTCTGCTACACCGACATACATTAATGATACACTTTTTAAACCGAGCTTTTCCAGTTCCAATACTTCATCCACCATATGATTATCAAAGCCTTCCGCAGGAGTAGAATCGACGCGAAGTTCAGCCGCTTGGGCTAACGCCAAACCTAAAGCGATATAAGTCTGTCTTGCTGTATGCGCAAAATTTCTTTCGGCAGCTTCATTTAGATAAATCGACTTTAGCTTATCGGTATACGAACCAAAGCGCCCGCGCGGTAGATCGCGTTCGTCTGTTGTATAATCATACACCTGATCGATACGCTCGGCGGTATAACGATCCCATGCAGCGAAAATCAGCACATGCGAACATTCACGCATACACTCCGGATTTAATGCTCCCTTAGCCAACTCCTCTTTTAATGCCTGGTTCTCGACGACCAGCACTTTAAATGGCTGTAGGCCTGAAGACGTAGGGGCTAAACGAGCAGCTTCTACAATCTTGTCTATATCTTCCTGACTAACTTTTCTTTCCGGGTCATACGCTTTTACAGCATGACGCCATTTTAAATCTTCTATTAATGACATATAGTTATATATTTATTTGGATAGAATAACAGCTAATAAAGCCAACAATGCTGGCAACCCCTGTACAATGAATATCTTTTTGCTCGATGTAATTCCACCAAAAATTCCTGCCACAAGAACACATCCCAGAAAAAACAGCCTTACATGTTCACTCCATACCGGATCAGTGATAAAGAACGACCAGGCCAAGCCTGCAACTAAAAAACCATTATACAAGCCTTGATTTGCAGCAAGCCCCTTAGTAGGTTTGAAGAGCTCAGCCGGAAGGGCTTTTCCGAAACTGCGTTTTCCAGCCGTTTCCCAAGCAAACATTTCCATCCATACAATGTACACATGTTCTAAAAGTACAAGTGCTGTAAGCACATTGGCCAAATTGTTCATCTATTATTCGTTAGTTGATACTGTCAATTTAACTTCTATATTACCTCTTGTTGCATTTGAATAAGGACAGACTTGATGTGCCTTTTCAATCAATTCTCGTGCAACTTCAACGCTCACACCAGGAATATTTGCATGTAGTTCAGCGGCGAGACCAAAACCACCATTCTCCAGTTGTCCTATACTGACATGAGCAGTTACAGATGTCTCTCCTGTTTTAACCTTTTCTGATCTGATCACCAAATTCAACGCACTATCAAAGCATGCTGCATACCCTGCTGCGAAAAGCATTTCGGGATTAGCATAATCGTCATTGGCGCCGCCAAGACCTTTAGGCATACGAACAGCTAAGTCCAATACGCCATTTTCACTTTTTACCTGACCGTTTCGTCCGCCTTTTGCTGTCGCACCGATGTTATATAACGTTTTCATATTTTAATTTGTTTTAATTTGACCATACAAATGTACATCAAGAAATTATATTGCGCAAAATATAATATTGTAATTTACATTGAAATGAGAATCATTGCCTCTGGAACGACCACCTGAAATTGAAAAACAATTTCAGGCAATAAACGTTATAATTTGAATCTTACAAGGATCCAGCATTTATAAAGCGAATGATCCTTTTCACTAAGAATTTTTGTGTTATTAAATCTTACAAACAAATCACAGATGGCAACAAATAAAATAGCGCTGTTGACCGGAGGCAGTCGGGGCCTCGGTAAAAACATGGCAATTCATCTTGCGAAAAAGGGTATTGATGTCATATTGACCTACAACAGTAATCGGGAAGAAGCTGATAAGGTCGTTTCACAACTCCAATCTTTGGGACGAAAAGCTACTGCTTTTCAATTTGATGCTGGTTGTATAGGGTCGTTTGATACTTTTATTGAACGAGTTAAACAGTATTTAAAGGAAGAAACAGGACAACACAACTTCGATTTTTTGATCAACAATGCGGGAACTGCATTATATGCTCCGTTCATGGAGACGACCGAAGAACAGTTTGATACAGCTTATAATATACACTATAAGGGTGTATTTTTCCTTACGCAAAAAGCATTACCTTATTTGAACGACGGCGGACGTATTATAAACATCTCTTCAGGCCTTGCTCGTTTTGCGTCTCCAGGAGCATCTGCGTATGGCGCTATGAAAGGAGCTATCGAGGTGCTGACTAGATATCTTGCTAAAGAACTTGGTCATCGTGGTATTGCAGCAAATGTTGTTGCCCCTGGTGCTATTGAAACCGACTTCGGAGGCGGCCGTGTGCGGGACAATAAGGAAACTAATGCACAAATTGCAGCGGTTACAGCGTTGGGACGTGCCGGTGTACCTGACGATATTGGTGGTGTGGTTGCGTTTCTGTGTACCGAAGAGGCAAAATGGATCAATGGACAACGTATTGAAGTGTCTGGTGGAATGAATCTTTAATATAGTGGAATGAATATTAATATAGTGGAATGAATATTTAACAGCTAGGTTTCGCAACAAAACTGAATCTATTTTGCATAAAGACAGTAATTTCGCTAAGTTTGAAATCCATGATAGCAACATATTTCCGCTCTATTGGTCTCTTTGAAGAAGAAGAGATCAATCAAATTGTCGATCTTTTCGAATACAGAGAGTTGAATAAAAACGACTTTTTCATCAAAGAAAATCAGCGCTGTCATGAGGTTGCATTAATACAGTCAGGGATTTTCCGCTCCTTTTATAGTAGCGTCAATAAAGAGGATATTACTTATTGTTTCCGCTTTCCGAATACTTGGATAGCGGCCTACTCCTCCTTCATTACGGGCGGACCAAGTATAGAGAACATGCAGGCGATTACGCCTGTTGAACTGTGGGTGATCAAAAAAAATATCATTAACGAACTTGCCACAAACAACCTAAAATGGACAACGTATCTTAAAATGATTGCTGAAGAGCAATATCTTGAGCTCGAAAAACGTGTTTTTCAATTGCAAAAAGAGACTGCGTCACAACGTTATGCTAATTTAATCAAAGACCATCCAGAGTTTATCCAACAGCTTCCTCTAAACTATGTTGCTTCCTACTTAGGCATAACACAACGTCATTTAAGTCGCATTCGCAATCAAATCTCTTTTTAGACATTTGTCCTATAACAACAGTATTCGTATGACTATTTTTGAGATATAATACAAGGTCATGAACAAAAAAATACTTATTATCAATGGACACCCAAATCGGGAGTCTTTCAATTTTGCCATTGCAAATGCTTATCAAAAAAGTGCAGAAGCGTCCGGAGCTGTAGTACGAACGATCCATATCATCGACCTAGACTTCAATCCAAATCTTCAATTTGGTTATCGCAAACGGACCGAACTTGAACAAGACCTACAGCTTGCCTGGGAAGACATCCTATGGGCCGATCATCTGGTCTGGGTACATCCCGTTTGGTGGGGTGGGCTCCCTGCCTTGATGAAAGGCTTTATTGATCGACTCTTTTTACCTGGGATGGCATTTCAATACCGTGAAAACTCTCTTTTTTGGGACAAATTATTAAAAGGTAAATCCGCTCGAATCATTACGACACTTGATCAGCCGAGTTGGTATTACACGCTGATATACCGTAGTCCCAGCGTTAATCAACTAAAAAAATCGACACTGCAATTTTGTGGAATATCACCCGTTAAGGTCACCTACATAGGCGTTATCAAAACTTCCGATTCAATTCAGCGGGACAAATGGCTACATAAAGTACAGCAGCTCGGTTACAGACAGGCATAAGCTCAATCCGATGAATTTGGCGAATCTTCAAAAGAAAAAATGATGATTAATCTTTATCCAATCGCAAGTTCGGATCCATTTCAGCTTACCAACGGTACTGCATTCTAGCCGTAAATACATCATCTTTAAGATCTGCTGAAAAGTTTGGCAAACTTGTCGCTTCATTGGTGACATGTTCATTATAGACCGTAAACTTAAGTCTATTGCTAAATTGATAAGCGAGTCCATAGCCAACTGTACTAAACTTGACATCACCATCAGCCGTAAAATTACCGGCCATGCCAATCGTCGAACCACTTGCTTTGGTATTTGGGTCATATACATCGTATGCAACCATTGCAGTAAATCCGGTACGACCGATTTCCTGTGTTAACCAAAGATAGTAACCGTTGAATTTACGTTGATAAAGGTCGGTTGTCGGTTGCGTTGTAAAACTTCTACTGGCATAAGGACCTTTAATATCTACACCACCTGCAACGCCGGGCTGATCTCCAGCAACATATTCTGTTTTAAAACTAGACTTACCAAAGCTGTTATCAAGCTCGATCTGTAAGTTTGCGCCATAATAATTTCTACCGATGGCTTTACCCTCATTTTCTTCGCTGGTATATGCACTATACCCATTATTATTAGCCGTGTAGTAGGTTTTGGTATCGTTACGGACAGATCCCTTATAAAACGAACCACCGAATCCGAGATGGACTTTTTTATCCGCAAGACTATCGAATTTAAAAGCTAGATTACCGATCAGATCTTTTTTTGAATCATAATCTTTAGCGGAATGGCCGCTGCCATTAACCAATGCTAAATCGAGGTTTAGAAATTTAGCTTTACCTCCCGGATGGTAGCTAACCATCCCCCCTAGATCACGTTCTCGAGGCATCAGCGTTTGAAATACCCGTGCTCTTTCAGGGAAATCCCGATATCCTGAAGAATATACGATGGAGTATCCAAATGGTCTATTAAAAAGACCAGCAGTCAAACTCAGCCCTTTCTGGCTAGGGTGTCGTAACTGGATAAATGCATCCATTAGCTGTACTCCATCCTGGGTTGCATCCAACTGGAATACAATACTGGAGTAAGTGTCTACACGGTCAATTTTAAGACGCCCCCTGCGTATCATAAATCTATTGTCCGAATTCTTTGAAAAATCACCGCCCGAAAAAGAAGTTATTCCGGGGGACTGCGCCTTTTGAAACTGTGTCTGAAGGTATCCCGTAATTTTGATATCATGTGGGTCATAGCTGGAAGGCGCATTATTATTTTGCGCAATCGCTACGACAGGACCTATCAGTGCTAAGAGTAAAACTACTTTTTTCATGAGATTTCGAATAAATTTTCTTTTTCGATTGAGATGCTATATAAGGAGAATCGTTTTTCCTTCTTCTACATGATCATCATTTCAATGGCGTAAAAATAGATTCTCAATATTAAGTTAATATTAATAAATTGTTAGTCTATTAATTTATATACATAAAATTAATGATTTGGTAATAACCACATATCAATTTTATTCCTTTTATTCATATAGAGTCATCGTTTGTGTAAGACTATTAATATATCATCATAAAAAAAGCGAGACATCAATTAAGATGCTCGCCTATCATTTTTTTATTCGGTAATAAGAATTAATTACCGTAACCTGGATTTTGCTCTAAATTAGGATTTGAGGAAACCTCAGACTGAGGAAGTGGCCATATAAAAGATTTATCTGTATATAGAATTGCTGCACGCTTAGGTTCAACAACTACCCCTGGTTTGTAATTCTCCAAGCCTCCAGCAGTAAGCTGATCAGATAAAACTTTTGCAGGAATACCATTTTTTCCATAAGGACTTAGCGCTAAACGGTGTAAATCTCCCCAACGCTTTCCTTCTCCAGTAAACTCAATTCTGCGTTCCTGATAGATGGCCAGTTTTAGGTCACTAGGTGCAACAGAGAACTGTTTGTTTGAAGGGACTGCTCTATTTCGAACCGCATTTAACAATGCAAAAGCCTGATTATTATTACCTTTATAAGCATAGGCCTCAGCAGTATTCAACAATACTTCTGAGTATCTAATAATTGGGTTCCAAGAATCTAAGGTAGCGATTGCCCTATATTTATAATTAAAAACCATTTTATAACTGCCTGTTGTCTGGATATATTGCAACTTAGTTTTTCTAGCATCTCCCTCTACCCAGAAATCGGCATTGTAAAGGTTAGGACTAGTAGCGATTAAATCACGCCCTTTAAAGGCGCTAGCAGAGAACATGCTCGCTATTGCTCCGTTTGTACCTCCATTTTGAGCTTGCGTTTGAGAAATAGAGAAAATTGATTCCAAGTTATTCGCCTGAGAAGTAAATGGAGTCTCAACATCCGTTTCCAGCTTATACCCCCCAATCGGAGAAGTGAATGTACCAGACCCTAAATCAGCACCTAATTTCTTACCTTCAGCGATCACATTATCATAATCTGCCATGTGTAGGTAAACTCTAGTTTTCAATGCAATTGCCGCACCTTTAGTTGCTTTGGAAATCGACAGGGCCTTATCTGCTTTAGTTGCAGGAAGATAATTTTCTGCGTTATTGAGATCTTCAATAATCTTGGCATAATCTTCAGCAACAGTACCACGTTTTTGAGAGATTCCTTCTTCTACATCAGGTGCGCCCATCATAGCTTTTGTCCGATACGGCACACCTAAATTACTACCTTTATTATCGGCATAAGGCTTACAAAAATGTAAAACCAACTCGTGATGAGCCAAGGCTCTTAAAAACAGTGCTTCACCTTTATAGGCATTACTTTCGTCTTGTGTAATAACACCTTTTCCAACGGCTTCTTCAACTCCTTTGATAAAGACATTGGCCTGATTTATTAAGGCGTACAATTGCTCCCAATGATTTACATTATTAGCTGTAGTTGCTGTATAAGTTCCTTCATAAGTGATTTGATAAAAAGCCTGAAGATTAATCATATCTTCACCGCGCATTTCACCTTGCTCAATTGAAGCCCCACCGAATGGATATCCACGTCCAGTGGTCAAACCTGTTCCAGGATTATAACGGCCCACAGCTGCCTGCCAATAGACACCATTTAAGGCTAACTCGATATTTTGTTTAGAGCTAAAGGCTGTCTTATCCGACAACTTATCCAACGGCGAAAGCTCAGTAAATTTTTTACATGAAGGCATGGCGAGTACCATTAATAACCCAGCCAACGCAAGTTTACTCTTATATTTTAGTTTCATTTTTATTTCAAATTAAATAAGTCATTAATTAAAATGAGGCATTAACGCCAAATGTAAAGGTTCTTGGAAGAGGATTAGATCTGAAGTCCAATGCAGGTTGGGCATTTGAAGTTGAACTATTTGCTAGATCCGGATCTAACCCTTTATAACCTGTGAGTACAAACGCATTATCTACCGTAGCAAATACACGCAGCTTATTCAAATAAATAGTTTTCAAGAATGGTGCATTGGAAAAATTATACCCTACCCCAATACGCTGCGCTCTCAAATAAGCTCCATTTTCCAAGAAACGACTGTTTAAACTGCCATTTAAATTCAATGCATTATCAACACCATAATACAATTTTGGCACATCAGTTTCTTGTCCCGGAGTAGTCCATCTATCAAGTAATTCTTTTCCCGCATTTGCAAAGTTGGTATGGTTAAGCAATTCCTGTCGGGTTTTGTTGTAAATCTTATATCCAAAAGCAAAACTGAAATTTAGTGACATATCAAATCCTTTATAGGCAAAGGTATTGTTAAAACCACCAAACCATTTAGGATTTCCTTGCCCTAGCCATTTCTTGTCAGACTCACCCAATGCCGCTCCAGAAGTACTCTTTACATTGGTTGGATCTGCTTCATCATAAAATGCATAACTTGTGGTTCCTCCAATATTTTGAACAACACTTCCGTCTGCCTTGACATACATTGCATTTCCATTTGCCTTATTTACGCCAGCATACTCATACCCATAAAAAGAACCCAGCGCATGCCCTACTTCTACCCGGTGGTAGTTATATGGAATTGGCCGCCCTGCAAGCGTCTTAACAGTGTTTTTCACATAAGTTGCATTTAAATTGGTATTCCAGGCAAAATTTCCTTTTTTAATAATAGCTCCAGACAAACTAGCTTCAATCCCTTTATTAGACATAGTACCAATATTCTGCGCAATGATATTGTCTGGAATACCTAACGAAGGTGCTGTAGGAACCTGCAAAATCATATTGTTTATATTGTTGACAAAATAGTCCGCAGTAAAGAAGAATCTATCTTTAAGAAATGCTAAATCAACACCAACATTCCATTTGTTACTAGTTTCGAACTTCAGCTTATCGTTTCCTGCCTGATAGAAACGAATAGCATTTTCTGAACCATATTGCGTTGCCGAAAACAATCCCGCATAAGGATATAATCCTATTTCAGTATTACCGACTTTAGCGTAACCACCACGAAGCTTAAACTGAGAAATCACGTTACTATTAAAAAAATTCTCTTTAGCCACATCCCATCCCAAGGAAACCCCTGGAAGAACAGCACCTTGCTCACCAAAAGGAAGGTCGGAAAGTTTATCATGACGCAAAGACGCAGAAACTAAATATCGCTCTTTAAACGCGTAGTTTAATTTTCCGAAAATAGAGCTAAATGATCTTTCAGAAGCAGCTCCCCCTAATAATTGATTTGTTAATGATCCTGAAATAATATTTTCGTTTTCCGCAAAATAAGTAGATGATAATCCAAATCCATGCGCAAAGAAATATCGGGTTTTTGATTTTTGGTATTCCGATCCCACGACAACAGATAGTGAGTTATCTGTCCATTCAGTGGTGTAATTCAGCAAATTCTGCCAGTTGTAGAGGTTTCTTGGCAAAGAATACTGATAAACACGACCTCCAACGCTTTGTCCGTCACCATGTCCTGGATCCCAGTAAAGGAAATCTTCTCCATTTTGTACGGTAACCCCAATTTGCGATCTAAAACTAAGTCCCTTTAAAATTTCAACATTGATAAATCCGTTTCCATTAAAAGACAGCATATTAGATTTATAAATATTCTTATCAAGAACATATCGTTGATTTGTATAACTACCATAAATAGGGAGCTTGTTACTACCTTGGCCAAGGCTTTTTAAATCCGCGGACAAATTATAGCTGCCGTCAGCCCATTTCGCAGGAACATTTGGAAATGCAAAAATTGCTGCAGCCACATTCGAAGAAAGTCCCGCTTCTGAGGTATTAAAACCATAGTTGGTTTGATTATTAACCGCTGAATTAAAACCGATTGTAACTTTATCATTAAAAACCTTTTGCTCAGCTTTGGCTCTCAAAGAAAATTTTTGTAAACTATTGGCATCAGATATCCCCTGCATGTTTGTAAAGCCACCGGAAAAATAATAATTTGTTTTTTCTGTAGCTCCGCTAAACGATAATGCATGATTATGTTGAAGACCTGTTCTGAAAATCTCCTTTTGCCAATCTGTGTCATAAACTTGACCGCTTACAGGATCTTTTGTTTCAAACGCGGCATCAGCCTGATTTGAATTTTTTCGTTTCTCATTCGTGATCTCTATAAATTCTTTCGCATTTAAAAGATCAAAATATTTTGAAGGAGAGGCTGCAGCAACCCAACCATCATAAGTCATGACAGGTGCCCCTACTTTCCCCTTCTTAGTTGTAATTAGGATAACACCATTTGCAGCACGAGATCCGTAAATAGCTGTAGCAGCTCCATCTTTCAATACTTCTAAACTGGCAATATCATTGGGATTGATATCCGCTAACGGATTATTTGCCATAATTGCACCATTGTCATCCGATAGGTAAGGAACTCCGTCAATCACATATAGTGGGGAACTGGAGCTAGAAATTGAGTTTGTACCACGAATGCGAATCTTAGCAACCTGTCCCAGTAAACCCGAAGTTGTTGAAACTTGAACACCGGCTGCCTGCCCCTGTAATGCTTTATCTAAAGAGGGAACTGGAATATCCTTAATTGTTTCACCTTTGATTGATGTAATTGCACCTGTTATTTCACGTTTACGTTGTGTGCCATATCCGGTCACAATAACTTCATCTAGCGCTGATGAAGATCCATCTAAGCTTACATTATACAAACTTGAATTTTGGTTAACTAAAACTGTTTTCTCCGAAAACCCAACTGATCGAAAAATTAATGCTTTTCCTGAAGGGACGCTAATAGAATAATTACCATTTGAATCCGTTTGAGTGGCTTGGTTGGTACCCTGAACAAGCACAGTAACGCCTGGTAATCCTTTACCATTTACTCCTGTTACACGTCCATTAACCTTCTTTTCTTGAGCGAATGCAACCGATGTAATGATCGCACCCCCCAGTAAAAAACTGAGTAATTTGTGTTTCATATGTTTATGTTTATTTAAATTAATATGTTTCGTTAGCAATGAAGAAAAACACTTTGGCTAGTTTTTTACTTTCCGAGAATATTAAGTGTGATTTCCAGTTAGTCTCATATCGTTAGACTTAGAGAGGCTCTAATGTTAAGGATATGTTAAAGCAAATATTATAATATATTTTCACATTTACAACTAGTATATCATATTTGGGAATAAAATATTAACAAGAGACACACATACAGGAGCTTACATAATAAAAAAGGCTTCACATTCTAACAACAATGTGAAGCCCTTTTTTATCTTTCAAATAGATCGTAAGTCAATACATCGAATAAAAGAGATACAAGAAAATTATTTCCATCATTATTAAAAAAGAAAGCCGCATAATTTTAGAACTATGCAGCTTTCTCGTTAATGTATTTTATTATTTTACTTTCTTCAACTTCAATATAAATGTTCCCTGGTTTCCATATTTAGAAAACACATATTGGACATTCAATTGAATTTCATCAGTACATGGATTAACAAAACTCGACGAAGAAGGGCCTGCAGTCGATACAGTTAATGATCCATATGCTCCCCCCCCCCCATAGACACCTGCTACCGTAGCTTCATCTCCTACTAAAGTCGATTTCACAACTGCCGAATTATCTTCAGTACTGATATCAACAACAAATGGTTTAAATGATGGATCAATTCCTGGAATCGTCAATTGACTTCCTCCTGATTTAGTTATTGTAACTTTTTGTCCCGGTTGAAAATCTCCCCACGCATCTGAAACTATCTCAAATTTACCATCAGCTAAAAATCCATCGATATCAAATCCACAAATACAACTATAACGAATCGTTGGGTTTGCACCCGGTTGTTGTGACACACTTGATCCATAAGGCACCCCCCCACCTAAAGGAAATGCAAGATAAGTCTTATTATTACTAGTTACATAGTTTGCCCCAATATCAAAATTATCTCCACTCACAATTGTCCCAAAAAGCTGTTTTAATTGTGTACCGGAAAGATCAATATCAACAGGAAAACTCGCTACCTGACTTTTAATAACCTTGGCATTTTTAGCATCATTGTTTTTCATCACAACAATATCCAAATATTTGGGTTTTTCGGAGTCTTTAAAATAAAGATCAATCTTAAATTTCGCATTGAACTTTTCTGGCTCATTATCTTTTACCGCAACATCACCAGAAACTTTTGTAATCGTAGGTTGGTTAATATATACGATACCATCCGGCATAGTCGGGTTATCACTTTTTCTGCATGCAGCAACAACAACGATAGTTAACAGCACGACTGAATATAATATTTTTTTCATATTTTTAAATAATTAAGGCATCCAAAACACTTTAGCGGTACTTAAATCAGTTTTCTGTGCGGGTGCATTCAAATTTTTACTGATTTCATCTAGAATATAAGGCAAAGAATTTGGGAATTTACGAATGGAAACAACTGGTACTGTTGGCATATCATCGCCACCATTACCTCCTGAAGGAGGCGTCATTTTCCCTCCAAATTTATTCGGATCAAATAAAATTGGATACCCTGTTCTTCTGTAGTCGTTATATGGTTCAACCCAAGCGCCGACATTTGACACCCATTTTTGAGTCATTATCAATTCCATTTTCTTTTCGTCATTAGCAGCGTTAAAGGCAGTAACAGCTTTATTAACAAAGTTTGTTGTCGCAGTGGAAGTTGCCAAAACTGGGATATTCTGTGCTGACCCATTTTTTGAAACAACATAATCAACCATCTTCATAGACTCATTTAATGCCGATTGAAATGTTGCAGATGCATCACCCGAGATCACACCAGCCTGAATAAGCTCAGCTTTCCAAAATAACATATCCGAATAGGTAATCAAACGATATGGCGCCGCCCCCGTTCCACTACTTGCAGAAGCTGTTCCACCCTGCCCATCATCATAACGTCCACCAACAGGATAAACACCAAAAACAGTTATAGTATTTTGGTTATTTTTTCCTTTGTTCGGTCCCTGGGTACCAAAATACATAGAAACAAACCCTCCATCACGGTATTCAATATCACTCAATGGCCCTGCAGTAGCCTTAATTTGGTTAAAGAAATAATAGGGGATACGAGGATCACTATTCGAAGTCATGATTTCACTATTATACCCCTTCATGATTTCATAAAGCCATGGGCTGACATATAAAGTACGTTGAGAAGCATAATATTCACCAAATCCAGGGTTTCTATCATCCGTAGCTCCATTCGGACCGAACGGTACCATAAATGACTCTGCTGTCGAAGATATTAATTTATTTGATGCAATTAATGCGGCGAGTTCAGCTTTGACATCTTTAACTTTTCGCTGCTGAAGTAATAACTTAAATTTTATCGAGTTAGCTGCCTTAACCCAAGAATCGATTTTACCACCATAGATCACATCATCTGCACCTGGGCTAACACCAGAATTCGCTCCTAAATTTGAAATTCCTTCATCTATTAAAGCTACTAGTTGCGGATAAATATCTTTACCTTCATCATATTTAGGATACTTTATTCCTTCAACTAGCTGGTTCGCTTCCGAAAATGGTACCGACCCAAATAAATCTACCAATACCGAAAATGTATATGCTTTGATAATTTTTGCAATACCAACGTAGTGCAGATCACCAGAGGCAGTGCTCTGCTTAATAATAATATCCGTATTTGTTAGTACCTCACGATAAGCATAGTCCCAACCCTGCCCCCAATAGAAATCATTCCCCCCAGCACCATATTGATCCGCGTTTCCATACATTACCATTTGATGGGTATAAGCAGATAAATTGTTTCCAAAACCAGTTCCCATAGCTAAACTTTCACCTAGATATTTTTCAATTCTTGGCAATAGAACTTTAGATTCGATCGCGGTCGGGTTATTAGGATCAGTATTTATATCCAAATCCTTTGAACAGCCCACGGCTGCAAATGATAAGGCGATTAGTACAATATTTTTAAAATTTTTCATTCTTAATTCAGTTTAAAATCTCACTATTAAGTTAAAACCGTAGCGTCTCGTCGTTGGAGCGGCAGATAATTCAACTCCTTGAACTGCCGATGAACCAAAACTGTTAACCTCTGGATCAAAATTCGAGTATTTTGGAAACCCAGGTGCAAAATGCCATAAATTACGTCCGGTAACGCTCACATTGACTCCCTTAATAAAACCGCTATTGAAAATCCGTTTAGGAAATTCATATCCTAATGAAACCTCTCTTAAGCGATAAACAGTAGCATCGTAAATGTTCCACTCCGTAGCTGTATTAATAGCGAAGGTCTGTCCAGCAGTCGCATCAGGCGAGAAATACAAATCGTTAACAGTTAATTTCGTCTGGTTCCAAATCTTATTTCCGTTATCGTCTAAAATTGGCTTACCCGTGGTTGGATCACCATACACACCAGGTAAAATTGCATTAAACTCGCGATCCTCTGTTAATTTGGATGCACCTCTACCCAATAGGGATGAATTGGTTACTGAATACATTTTTCCCCCCTTGGTCCAATCAAATAATGCTGCAAATGTGAAGCCGCGATAAGAAACCATATTGTTTATACCTAATTTGAAATCAGGGTTAGGGTCACCAAGATTATACTCCTGAGATTGATCCTCAATCATACCTCCATTTTTAGGATTAATCAATAAATTTCCTTCATCATCACGCAGCGACCTCGTCCCTCTGAGATAACCATAAGGCATTCCGGGTTCGAGATAAGTTGAAATTGAACCGCTCAAAATTGCCCGCAATGGCATTCTCTCTGTTCCTTCGATTAGTTCCTTTACGATATTTTTGTTTTTTGTGAATGCAAAGCGCATTTCCCATTTAACCTGACTATCAGTCCTCAAAGGAGAAACAGTGAGTCCAATCTCGAGACCTTTATTATTGATTTTCCCAAAATTTGTAAAATATTCATCGTAGCCTGAAGAAGTCGGAACGGAAATCGGTGCTAACAAATTTGTAGAATTACGATTATACCAAGTTACATCCAAATTGGCTTTCCTAAATAGTCGTAACTCTAATCCTAGTTCCACCTCTTTCGTAAATTCGGGTTTTAAATTAGGATCGAAGGAGCGTGTATTAACGGCACCTGTAGGTTGCCCCAAGAAATTAGGGGAGATAACAAAAGTATTCATTAAGCTATAAGGATCTGTATCCCTACCTACCTTGGCCCAAGAAGCTCTTAATTTACCAAAATTTAAAATATCATTTTCTATTTTTAACGCATCTGTGAAAACGAAAGAAGTTGAAACTGCTGGATAGAAGTATGACCTCGCACTCTTTGGTAAGGTAGACGACCAATCATTTCTTCCTGTTAAATTCACTGTCCAATAATTGCGGAAATTTAACTCTGCCTCCGCAAAAACTCCCATAATACGCCTTTTAAAAAAATCGTCAGTGATGAATGCCTGTTGAGCAGTATTCGTCAACGAATGAATCCCCCTGGTAATAAACCGTTTACCTTCATCTGTATTTCTTTCTGTAACACGTTGATTATAGTTGAAACCTATCGATCCAGTAAAAGTAAAATCTTCATTAATCTTAGGGTTAAACATGCTTCGGAAGGTCGTTTCCAATTCTCTGTGGTTACGACCATCAATAACCAATCCTCCCAAACCTTCATATGCTCTAGACGAAATTTCATATATCTCATTCCGATTCATAAAATTCATACTGGTACCTAAGTTGTAGTCCAATTTCCACCATTCATTAACCTTATAGTTAGCACCAAATGACGCCAGCACTCTATTCTCCCTGGTATCCGCATAATTGTTGTAAGCAGACCAAATTGGATGATCAAATTGTGCTCCACCAAGCCAGTTTAAATTATTTCCATTTTTGTCTTCCCAAGGTAAGCTCATATCCCAGTTACGTGCCAAAAATAAAGAGCGGGCAAATGAAGAAGCAGCGCCATCTACTTGGTTCTCTCCAAAATAGCCACCTCTTTGATTTGAATTGGAAAGGGAGATATTACCTTTTACATTGAATTTATCCGAAACTTTTAGATTTCCGCCGGCACCAATATTATAACGTTTAAAAAAAGAATTTAAGGCATAACCTTTGTGATCCATTTGCGAAACCGTTAAATTAAATCCGGCTACGTCCGTGGCGCCATTGATATTGACAGAGTTTTCCCATACTACTCCTGTCCGAAATTGATCTTTTACATTATTTGGATAGGCACGATAAGGAACCTTACCTCCCACAGGAAATATTCCCGCTGCGACATAAGGATTCCATGCAGGTATGCTATCTAAATTTTTGAAAGCAGGCCCCCAAGAACCGTTTGAGTTTGAATAGTTCATCTGAGATCCAGCGCCAAAAGAATTTTGATAATCTGGCAAATTGGCTATCTTTTCAAATGAAACAGAACTTTTTAATGTCACCGTTGTCGGTACATTAAATTTAGAGGTCCCAGATTTTGTTGTGATAAGGACGACGCCATTTGAGGCTCTCGAACCATACAATGCCGCTGCTGCAGACCCTTTCAAGATATTCATGCTAGCAATATCATTCGGATCCAGATTGGCAATACCAGATGAATAAGCACCCCCTCCTGATGTCATACTTGAGGTTTCCGTCATAGTATTATCATATGGCACCCCATCTACAATGATTAAAGGTTGAGTATCTGCAGTGAATGAGTTATTACCACGCATTTGAAATCGGGTCGCAGCCCCAGGAGTACCTTGCGAAGTCCGAATATCCACCCCTGCAACTTTACCTTGAAGATTTTTTAACAAATCAGGCTCCGAATTTTGAACCAACTCGTCAGGTTTAACTTGTGTCGTGGAGTATGTCAAATTCCGAGATTGGCGTTCAATCCCTAAGGCCGTTACAACGACCTCTTCTAACGCTCTATCGGCAGCCGACAACGAAACATTAAACGATGATTGTCCCTCCTTTACAATAATCGTTTTGTCTCCATAACCAACTGAACGAAAAATTAAAACCTTTCCATTTGGAACTGAAATCGAATAGTTACCATTTGGATCTGTTTGGGTTGCAACATTTGATCCTTGTACAACGATTGTTACCCCTACTAACGGTTTCCCGTCGGTTCCTGTAACATGACCGCTCACCTTTCTCTCCTGTGCAAACGCCACAGAAGTTAGGATCATACTACCCACGAAAAAACTGAGTAATTTGTGTTTCATATGTTTGTGTTTATTAAAATGTTTATTCTTGGTAATATACATTTGGTTAGTAATATACTTTCCAATAATTTATAAAGCATTATAGTTAGTATCGTTTTTCCCCTTGGATTGCTCCATATGTTAAAAAACGTTAAATACAAATTTATAACTATTTTTAACATTTGCAATGCAAGCATAATTTATTGATAACAATTAATTTATAAACAGAATTAAAACCCTAAATATCAGTAATTTAATTTTAAAAATTTCACATACTTAAGTAACATTGTTACATTATTAAAGAAAACTATTTGCATCAAAACTTATCTGTTTATGTAAAATGATATATTAACTTTCCAACTTTACTGTGAGATGGCCTTCCCAATTATCTTTAGGGTAAAAACTTCTTGCCCCCCCTATCCTCTACCTCGACACATAAGCGACTCGTAGTGTCTTGTGAACCTTTTCCCTGTAGCTTCAACACCAGCCGTAAACATTTATCTCAATGCAAATACAAAAATATCGAACTCCATAAAGAAACGAATAGTGCAATATGTCAACTCAAAATCCTTAGTGAGAATCTTTCTTCGTTCCTGCGCACTGTTCTATCACATAGCTATCATTCTGCTTAAAGAAAACTTATGGAGAGTAAACTTAGGCTCGCACAATAGTCAATCTTGTGTGATCGTTGTGGTAAACTAGTCAATATTGTGTGTTTGTTGTATTAAGCTATAGCCAAGCAATACGTCACCAATAGCTGACAAACTCCTAACTTTTTCCCACCTTTGCTCGAATTTTCTTCGCGCAGGCTTCGAATCTCCCTCGGATTAAATTCGAGGAACAGCTATGGAAAATGCGAGGCCAATTCTATAAAAGGCAGGAGTTAGTAGGGAATTGGTAGAGAAAAAATCGCCGCAAGGCGGCACCTCTATCCCCAAGTCAGGTGGCTTTTGACAGCGCTTTGGGATTTCTTCTCGAAACGTTCCTAACAATTGTGCTCCCAATTCTACAGTTGAGCAAGAAGCATTTCTCAACACTCCTCAAGCAAAATTCAAAGGCTAAGAATCCGTTATTTTTTTTTGGATATTGACCTCTAATCACATTGCGCTTTTTTTTAGCAGAATCAAAATACCAGTGAAGTAGGTTTTTCTTTGTTCAATTTTCTTACACAACATTTGCATAAATAGTACTATATCTATACTTAAGCAGTGCGTCACGCGTATTTGAATTATATAGGTCATATAACCCTAAAAAGGCTAACAATTTTAGGGTATTCATCATTAAGTTTGTTAGTAGTTACTTCAATAACCAACAGTATATAGCATCCATCTCCTATCAAAATCGGCTTGTTTGGGAGCCAAGGTACGTCCAAATGAGGAGTTACACAGATCTGTAATATTGTCGTTAAGCGTTTCAAGCCAAAGAGAAGCCGAATTTTATTTGGACTAACCAGCCGAGTTAGTCGGCGCAGTGATGATGTTCTGTGATCACTCTCTTTTGTTCATAAGGCGTCTTTAGTCAGATTCTCACATTATAAATGTGAGACTGCGCACCGCGTTAAAAACTAAGGTTATAACACTTTAAACATCAATTATCAAAAAAATATACATAGCTATTATGCAAACATAGAATAAAAATATTCCATGAATTTACATCCACAAAATCGCTAAAAAATTGAAGTGGTGTTGCTGCATTTTTTATAAACGATAAATACGGTAATTTCTATCGCAATTACCGTATTTATCGTTTATCATTGTTTTCCTATTAATAGTCGGATAACGTTTTCAATTAATAACATTTGAGATGATGATAACAACTCCTAATTTAGGTATTACTATTGAAAATTATTAATAAGATCTGCAGCAAACGTTTTAACAATAGTTGTCTTTTGCTTGCCATTATTAGGGACTACATCAAATGATACTCTCACATATGTATCATTATTTAAATATCTTGCAATTACTGGAGGATGTGTACGGGTTGTAAAACCAAAATATACCGAACCTGAAGAAGTTATAACTTTTTTATCTATTCCCATATATTCCAATTCACCTACAATCTCATCGGGTTTCAATCCAGGCGCTGCAATTCGTAGATCCTCAGTTACGACTTCTTGATGATAATTCTGAATAGTTGCCCCAGTAATTGAATTGTTAATTACATCAGGATTTGTTACTAGTTGAAAGGACTGCGGATCTACTGAATATTCAGCTAAATAATATTTCATCATCACGTTTTCGTTAGGTGGTACAACCGGTGCACTATTGGAAATCACGACCTTAGGTTTTGCGGAAAGGTTGAATATCCCAAGACTTCCGGTATAATTCGGTATGTTTCCAGGGGCTCCTGAAAGACCTTGAGTACCGGAAATAAACAACGTGGTAGAAAAGAGTCCATTAGGGTCATGATTAATAGATCCATTGATCTGCATCTTCGTGTCCATGATTAAATTGACTTTTTGTTCTGAATATCCACCACCACTTCCCCCAGTAACTAGTGAACTAAGCGCATTAAATATGCTAGACCCCCCGGTTTTTAGATTTTTATTAGCGGCTTCATCGATACCATTTTTGACCTTCTCAAGTTTAATAGGACCAAAGCTATTAGAGAAGAAATTACCTAAAACTTTTGAACCGGTCGCAAATAAACCTAGGCCACCTGTTCCGACGTTGATCGCACCTGAAACCAATTGCCCGAAAAAACTCGATGTTGGCTTAGGAGTTTGAACCGTACCGTTAATTTCACCTTTTTGAACTCCATCAAGGTTAACTTGGTCAACGCTAGCAGAAAACATATTCCAACGCAATTGGTTGCTTGTGTAATCCTTATTTTTCAAACTAGGATCATAAGCCAATTGAAATTCTTCGGCATACCAGGAACCACTTTGATAAATTTTCTCCTGTTGAACTTTAGAAATAGTTAGTGGGTTTTCTGCAAAATCGATCGCTTCTTGGTTATCGAAACTTAATATACTCGATTTATTCTCCGTTCCTTTTAAATCAAGCTGGAATGTTACCTGCGTCGTTTCAACGCCAGATTTTGGTAAAAAATAATAATAGATACGCATTGTTCCTCTATACTTATTGTATAGAACAAAGTATGGCGCATCAACTTTTACAGTCGAATTGAAAGTATTAAAATACATTTCCCAACCGTCTTCAGGTTTATAATCACTTAGATAGTCATTTGGAAATGACCTTGATGCACCACCTGCCCAAGGAGCAGGAACAATTTCGTTCGGCCCATTATTAAATGATGATAAATTACTCCAGTCTAAAGATGGAGATGGTGTGTTTGCTTTGAGTGAAACACTTTCTAAGCTTTCGTTTAATGTTTGATCAGCTACTAATTCTTTACTGCAGGAGCTACTGCTCAGTGCAATAACTGCAAGGGCAAAATAAATTGGTTTTTTCATTTTAATTTAATGTATCTAATTGAATGACTTATATACGCAATATATAAAAATAAATTAGTTTAAGTTGCAACATTTTAGTTAAAAACCATCTTTTAAACAATCGTAAAAGAAAAAAAATACCGTCAAAATATTTGAAAACGCAGGTGATTAACTCTAAAACAAACAGTATTCAATACAATTAAATCATCTAAAGTAAGTAATAACTTTTCAAAGAAATGACAAAAAGAGGCTGTCTCAAAATGACAGTCTCTTTTTTTTGCATTATCTAAGGCTCATAATTTGTTTTAATTGTTTGATTTTCATATATTTATAG
>NZ_DCRG01000030.1:478-29496 GCF_002325125.1 Sphingobacterium sp. UBA1498 | reverse complement strand
GCTGCTTCCCAAACCGGCTAAAGACTACCGCGAGATCTTCTCATTGTGAAATCAGATTAGTATCTTAGTTTATATTTTAATCGATCCATCATCTGACTTCGAGAACAAAGTTATAGCCGTTAAAACCCTTTTTATCAAACGCTTCCAATGCTTCACAACATTTCATGATGTTTCATGATGTTTCAAAAACTCTGGAAGGTCTTCCAAATTTTTCCGAATGGTCAAGATGATATTTTAACCTTATCAGGGGTACGGTTTCCCGTATTTTCATTACTGAATGGATATTAATTTTGGAATCATGTTTGAGAATTTTCAAAAAGCTGTAAGAGACAGCTACCTAGATTTAAAGAAAAACAGACAACTTGGTTTCTCCCGCGAATGGCCTTCAGCAGGAGATCTTAAGAATTGGTCTATACAATGTTTCGAGCAAGGGCTCTCTGAAGCGGATGAAATTGTATTTACTGATTATTTCAGAGAAAAAGATGAAAAGAAATTACAAAAGCTACTTGGTAAGTCACTCAGGGAAATAGTTAAAGATTCCGATACGGATAAATTCAGGGCTTTAAGAAATTTTATCATTGGAGATACAAAACGCAGCCCAGACAGAGATGTCGTAAAATTTCTCGCTGTACTGATTAATTTTCAACCGCGACCCTACAACTTTAATTATGGGAACGAAGTCCAAACAGATGGTGCAGCACCAGTTGATGATACGGTCATTCACGATAATACTTTTCCACCCTCTAATCAAGACAACGAAGATGAATTAGTTTACGATAAAAATTCGGACCACTTAGGAATTGACGTCAATGATATAAATGAGCTAGCCTCTGACATACCACTCGATCATCCGCAAGGACCTCTATGTCCTGAAGAAACTTGTAGCGTGACTATTTTCGAACATAAACCCAATATCATTCCAACAAAATCAGAAGATCAAATCGACATTAATTCAAGTGAGAGTAAAAATGAAAACGGTGAAAATTCAGAAACAAGAAAAATTCGACCTGTAAGTGATATAATTAATTCGGATGAGATAATTTTAGATAACAGCAATAAAGGAAATGAGAGTCAACAAAATGATCCCCGACCATTTTTCAAAAAAAACAAACTTGTATTGAGGTTTTCAGGTGTAGCACTTTTGGTATTGGCAATATTGACTACCGTACATTTTCTGACGCCTGAAGAGTGCATGTGCTGGAATGGAGAAAAATATATTGAGGTAGATTGTCAGAGTAAGACACAGCCTTATCAAGTGATAGGCTTAGATAAAAACAAACTCGAGGGATTTGTGAAAATAACGAGACCAGATACCCTAGGTCCCAAGGATGTAGGAAGAGTATGGTATTCAAAAATCAATCATGAGGTGGAATTTTTTACTGGACCGGGTTATCATCCCACGGAATTCGGACGTTCCCTAAAAGCGGCCACCATGCGGATTTTAGATAGCTACGCAGGAGCAAATGCCAAAGGCGATCAAAACAAGAAATATGGTATTATGCAAAAACAATAATCTTTTGTTGTTCAAATGCAAATTACCAAACGTAAAAAAAGCCAGATCTCGCGACCTAGCCTTTAAACTAAACTTAAACATATGATTCACTAATGGTTTGCCTTTTATCGCCGGCAAACCATCAGTTGTAAAATTCTATTTATACGAATTGATCGATTTGGATACTCTCCAGTCATTACCCACACGCTCCAAGGTAATAAGATCCGTCTTGGTGAAATTCTCAAATTTTAGAGTCACTTTAGCTACCATATAGTCTGCCGATTCCTCGATGATGTCGGTGCTTACTGTACAGTTTAGCTTTTCGCCTTTTTGTTTTTTCAACGATTTAACCACTTCGCTACGGCTGTTAGACTGCGCATTGGTAGCTTGGATCTTTTGATTAAAATCAGCTGCAAATAACTGCTCTACACCTGCTGATTCTCCCTCCGTAGTTACCGCTACATAGTGATCCAAAGCGAAATCTGCTGTAGAAAGGTTAACGTTTGCTTTTGTTGCTTTTGCTCCAGGTCCTTCAGCTGCCATAGCGAATGTAGATACTGCGATTAAAGCTGCTGCTGTGAATGTTTTTACTAGCGTTTTTTATCGAAATTATTTGTTTTTTATTTGAGATAAAGCTATCATGAGTGTCCTTTGATTACACTCATGATGGTTAATAATGTCTTTATTTTATTGTGTTAGTACTTTTGTTCTTATTTGATGACTCAAAACTACAACACAATAGGCCCCTAGCCTACCGGCTTTAGACTAACGCTCAGGAAAACTCTGTGAATGGCGGGAATGGGGAGGTGAAAGCTATCGTTCGAAAATACGCTTCAATTAAGTTATATTTAAACATGAAATTACCAGAATAAGCGGCTCGAATAAAGATATTAATTGGAAGCCTAACATAACACCACAAAAACTAAATTGCTAAAATGAAATTTTGGATCAGGATTATTCTATTGACAACAATCGATTTTGCAATCATTTGGTTATGGGTTAAACAAATTAACCCTGACCCGAGCGCTTCAATTGGAATTTTAATACTTGTACCTCTTGTCGTAATCTTGAATTTAATTATCGCTTTGATTTTATCTTTTATGAAAAGAAAATTTGTTGCTCTTTTCTTAGTCAATTCTATTATTTCTGGAATATTAATGTTCTACTTGTTTGGCAAAGGAATTGATAGATACCAAAATAATCGACTTGAAAGTTGGAACTTTAAACTGAAAGACGAAACTTATATAATTACACACTGGAAGCTAGAAAACACTTTTAGTATGAGTGAGAGCAGTAGCCCTGGTTCATCAACTTACTTTTTAGAGGGAAAATTCAGTAAAAAAGGGAATGAATATTATCTGACAACAGACTCAACTGAATTTATTATCAAAAATGGATACTTGTATAAGTTTAGAAATGAAAACGACAGCATAAAGTTGACAACAATTGAAAGATAATAAAAGCCACATCTCACGACGTGGCCTTAAATAAACATATGATTCACTAGTGGTCTGTCTTTTTAGACTGTCAAACCACCAGCTATTGGGTACTATTTATACGAATTGATTGATTTGGATACTTTCCAGTTATTGCCCAAACGCTCCAAAGTAACTAATTCTGTCTCGCTGAAATCCTTAAATTTCAAAGTCACTTTAGCGACCATATAGTCTGCGGTTTCTTCTAAAATATCTGTGGTTACTGTGCAATTTAGCTTTTCGCCTTTTTGCTTTTTCAAGGATTTGATGACCGGTTCACGGTTATGAGACTGCGCATTTGTTGCTTGGATCTTTTGATTAAAATCAGCGGCAAATAACTGCTCTATCCCTGCTGATTCTCCTTCGGTAGTGACCGCAACATAGTGATCTAGTGCGAAGTCTGCTGTTGATAAGTTAACTTTTGCTTTGCTGTTCTTGCTTCTGGTTCTTCAGCCGCCATAGCGAAAGTTGATACGGCGATTAAAGCTGCTGCTGCGAATGTTTTTACTAGCGTATTCATAATGTCTTTTTTATTGTGTTAGTTCTGTTGTTCTTATTTGTTGACTCAAAACTACAACACTATAGGCCACTAGCCTACGGGCTTTAGACCAACGATCAGGAAAACTCGGTGAATAGCGGGAATAGGGAGGTGAAAGATAAAGTTTTTTTTCCTATCTTATAGCTACCCATTAAAATTACACCTTTTATGCAACCTTATTTAAGAAACTTTTGGAAAAGTATCCTCAATTTCAATTGGAAGTTTGGCTTATTTCTAGTTCTAATCATTTGTGTACCGAGATTTATTATGGTGCTCCATGCCAACCAATATGCCGATTATCGCTTTATTGGTTTAATAATGCTGGTATCATTTATCATTCCTTTCGTATTCTTAAATAAAAGGGGTCTGAAGGCTATTGGCTGGAACAAACCTAAAAGTTATAAATGGTTATCCATAGCTTTTATAAGCGGTTGTTTATATGCTTACTTGTTATTCTTCTTGGGTAAATTCCTTTATCAGGACAGTTATCAAAACTGGTATGTATACATCTCAAATTCTTATAAGATTCCCACAGATTTAACGATAGAGGCAAAAAGGCAGATGTTCTTCATCATGGCTGTCACAGGAATGTTATTCAGCCCGTTTGGCGAGGAACTTTTTTTTAGAGGGATAGTTCATGAAACCTTTGTTTCTAGATTCGGAAATCGTGGAGCATCAATTCTAGATAGCTCGGCGTTTGCCTTAACCCACATTGCACATTTTGGATTAATACACCTGCTCGACGGTTGGCATCTTCTCTTCATACCTACATTCATATGGTGTTTTTCGATGTATTTTGTAAGCAGACTGTTTTATTTCTTCAAGTTAAAATCAGGAGCTATATGGGGCGCTATAATTTGCCATGCAGCATTTAATCTTAGTATGATTTTTTGTATATTTTACCAGTTATAATATCAAAAGTGCCTAAAAATTTAGTAGAATAATATAGATTATTGGAATCTGTAAAGGTTATTTTACCGTGACTATATTTTTTTTAATCGCTTAGAATATTTCGTTATTTTGCCCTTTAACGATTCATGCTGTCTTGAATTGTTCTGATACTTATTGGAAGTTCCTCCCATGTTAGACTTTCTCCCACTATCATATTTTCACGCATAGTTTTATAATCCGCCCCCCACTCTTTTATTACCTCGTCAGGCGGAAGAATACTTAACCTCCCTTTTCGATGGTTGGAATAGTCAATTCCTCGTATTGGAGTGACTGTTTTGCGGTGTTGGACTATTGTGTTAAATAATTCTTCGTCCTCAATAGCTTTTACTCCAAAATCAGTATCCGTAATCTTATCTATATCATAGAAGTGCCTAGTTAGCCTATCACTCCTAATTTTATCAATCGACTTAGAGAACTCTTCATGCAATAAGAGAACTTTTTCTATAAAGGTCCGTGTAGGAACTACAACTTTAACATTAAAAGATGGCTCAGCAAATCCTGTATCTTTATAATGCTCATCTATAAAAGATAGGACCGACTGTATTTCGAACGGTTCAGTTAGCGATCTGGCGCCCATTTCCAACAGTACCCTTTGTTGGATATATGTGTGACCGATTGCTGTTATCGAGTGGTAATAAATTTCCAGCGTATTAGGATCGCTCGTATCGTCTACATGGGTATTATAACGAATTTCATAGGAATTCTTAGGAACTTCCAATTTTTCCAATTGGATGATCAATTCCTCTCTAAACTCATTAATAATAAAATCTCCGGAAGCTTTTCTCAGCCTTTTGATTTGAGATTTTGAATCTAGATCGTCGAAACCTAAGAGATGTCGATCGATAATTAAATCTATATCTTCTGAAAAGCGGTCTATCAACTGATACGCTTTGCTTAACGACGTACCACCTTTAAAAACAATAGACTCTGCATATTTCGTAGCAAAAACAGCTTTCAGAACAATACAAACCCACCAATCCTTTTCAATAACAAAAGCGGGCAATCCCATTATATTGCTCAATTGATCTAATACAAGTCTCTTTTGTTCTGTCTTAAGATTTAACCACATAATTTTAGGATTGGTAAAGCTTAGTTATTTCTTTCTGGATCCACACTGGAGCATATTTCAACTCAGAATCAAGAACTTGTTTTTCTATCTTTTTGACTGAATGTTTGATCTTGCTTAAGAATTCTTCAGAAAGTTCCTCTTGACCTTGTTCTTTAAAAGCTAAAACAATCAACTGTAATAAATCATCTTTTATCGCAAAGCTTTTAGGTACAGTACGTTTAAATTTGATTGTACGGTTACCTATTTTAATATCCCGCTGTGAACCATCTGTTAGATAAACGGATTTTAGAGGCACTTGCGTAGTCAGCCCTAATAAATACAACGCTAATACGCCTGTCGGAGCAATACGAGCTTTGTCTCGCCCTGCAATTTTTTTAGCGATTTCTTCAATACTAGGATATATTGTACCCAATAAAGGGTCCTTTTTAGGTTTAATATAAATACCATGAGCCAATCTTTCAATAAGTCCATCATTCTCCAGGCGGAAAAGTGTCAACCTGATATTCTCTGGTGTACCATAATTCTTAAAGTCATCTGCAAAAAAACTCGCCGCGAGAACACTTAAAAATCTTTTTTTCTATCTTATTTTTAGATGTTTCTGACATTAAAAATCATTTAATCTGTAACAAATTTATCAAATATTTATTACAAAAAAACAATCTATCCTATCGTATTAAGCTTTAATTGCGCCAAACTAAGTGGTATGTCGGAAATTCCAAGCAACCATCTATAACTATTTCATTCCCTAATCTTTTCCCTAACTTGAAGTTCCTGTCATTTACAGTTCAGATCTTCGGGCATATACAGAATTAAAAACTGGTTATCATTATCATTGATGATTTTAATTGAATAGTGGCCATCTCCTATTATCCACGAGATGGCCATCTAACGCTAAAATTATCGAATTTTTATTTCACTGTAAACACCGTGGCTACAGCGCGTTCACCTTCATGGTCAAACTTGCCATTATCTGAAGGATAGTTAACCACACCTTCGCCCTTCACCCAGGCTGTGGAGGAACCGCCGCCATCATAATTTAATGCAGATGTACAGCCCAAAGCGGCCATTAACTCACCCAGCTGAGGGATCGTCAGGCCTTGCGACTGCGACGAACGGCCATCGATAACAGCTACGATCAGCTTATTGTCCGTGGTAAGCCCAACTGCTGTACGGGGGTGCCTACTGGTATTGAAATCTACGTTCAACTGCTCCAGCACCTGACCATCCTGCATCAATAGTGGACCGCCAGCCAATGCAGCTGTAGCGTTCAGGGTACCCCAACCTCCTGCAGGCTTCGGCACAATCTGATAGCTTTGCCCCGTAAAGGTAAATGCACCATTTTCACGGTAGCTATTAAATCCATTCACAGTCTGGTTGATCACCTGGCCATCGTATTTGAAAAACACGGTTGATCCGCCTGTACTGGTATTAAAGTAACTGCCGTTAAATGCAACCAAAGCTCCCTTAGCCGTGGCCGCAGCACTTGTTTTTAGAAATCCGGTCTTCACATAGGGAATTTCCAGCTGCACGCCTTTCTTCAGATCAATCTCAAATACATTGACATATTGTTTGGAATCAAATATCCGCGGAAATTGGTAGTACTTCCACAGCACACCGTCAGCAACCGTTTTTGTATTCCAGGTTGCCTTATTGATAATCTCCGCCAGGTCTTCGTCCTGGGGAATACTGTAATCATAGGGCAGCTGCGTGCCACCCTCATTTTTCTTGCATGAAATAACAAGAAAAAGCAGCATTAAGCTATATATAAAATTTCTTTTCATCTGTTTTTTACTTTATTTCGCCGATCCATTTTAACTTTAATGGAACCGCATTTTCAATTGTTTTCTGCTCAATAGTACATACCGCCGACTCCATATTGCGATACAAGATGACCTTATTTTCTCCTGGCAGCAATCTTGCCGCACTGACATTACCCGCCCCCCAGCTGTACGGCCAGTTAACAAAATAGTGTTGTGGCACAGTTGCCTGGACATACTGAAAGGCTTTCCCTTTTCGCTCCGCCAATAGTACCTTGTCCTTTCCGATCAGCACCAATGATTTTCCCTGCATATACCCTGTATTTACCTGACTCCAGTTCAATGTGTCTGGCAACGGCAGCCATTCCTGAAAGGGCTGTTCTTCCAGTACCTTGTAATCTTTTTTTGAAACTTTACGACAATAGCCGTCAAAAAGGACATACCATGCAGCCGGGGCATCAATATATACTGGCGTATTAAACTCTGAACTGCCTTTTAGAAAAGGAAACAGCTTCTCGACGGGACTGACGTTATAACTGTTGTTACCTGCATCCGTTGTGTAGACCATATCTTGCGTGAGATAATAGGTACTGTCTTTTTTTGTCCATACCGCTTCAGGTGTAAGCCATGTTCCTTTTAACGTAAAAAGATGGTTGTCATCGTAACCGTTAAATATTCCGCCATAATCAAGACGGTCTTCCTTTTTGGGCTGTATAGCACCTTCAATAAAAAACTTGGCTGTCACCCCGTCGTATTTTTCCAGGCGGGCAGCAACAGCGATAGCATGCCAGTGGTCGGATACAACATACACCGTATCTCCGGGCTGGATGATTCGCTCGCCAGCGTTATTTTTGAGCCGCCTGCTAAAAATATAATTCTGCACCGTCGTCTTGGAGTTTTCCTCCTTAAAGATTAATGTTGCGGGCACCCCCTTGCTGACCAATTGCAGCGCCATGGACGAAGCTTCACAAATCTTGGAACCGTGTGCACCACAACCTCCGGACACCACAATAGCATCCATCGGCCGGATACGGTAGAGCTGCGCAGCAACATCAACCCGCCGGGCCAATACCTCAGGATCGGCTGAACCCAATAACAGCAGGATATTCTTGTGCTCAGCCGCGCGACTGTTACACATGAAAAGAATGGTAAGGATAAATAGGCAGCTTAATTGTTTCATATTATTTCACTTTTGCACCCATCAAGCTGGAAGAGCGCGGGTTATTATTGATATCTTGTTGTATGCGACTGTCGTCCAATACCGGCTTATATTTCTTGGCAAGCTCCAGCAACCCGGATGAGCTTAAACCATAGCTCATGGACGGATTTTCGGCACCGATAGGTAGATAATCTGGATTCAGCATAGTCGCAGGTTCAAAACTTACTTTTGGAACAATGCTTCCATCAGCGCCATACACCGCCTTCGTAGCAACAGTGTGCTGGATCAATGGAACAACAGCGACGTTATCTGAATAAGCATCAACATCGCTTGAACTGCCCGCCTGAATATTGCCCGAAACGATCGAATTGATCAAAGTCAAGTTGTTGACATTGCTGCGACGATAGACACCACCGCCGGGACCAACAACGGCATTCTTGGTAATGGTTGTACTGATCACGTCTGCCTGACAGTTATCATACAGCATTAGTCCGCCTCCGCCGTTGGCTGATGTACTCGAATTTTCAGCCAGCAGGCAATTAACAAATACCCCTTTTGATTTTTCACGTAGATAAACACCTGCTCCATAGGATGTATTTGAATTGCCGATCACCTCACAATTATAGAGTGTGATAGCCGCGTTTGGATAGGCATGTACGCCCCCTGCGGTGCCTTTGGCACTATTGTGATTAAACTGGCTATCGTAGGCAACCAGTGACCCATCAGCGATCCATAGTCCGCCGCCGTTATTGCCGGTGTTGCTATTATTGTTGATACGGCAGTTTTCCAGTCTGAGCTGGGCACCCGCAAACGCGTAGATGCCGGCAGCAAAACCTGCAGTTCCCTTATCTGCGGTCGCTTTATTGTCGACCACGTCCACATTTTTGAGCAGGACCCGAGCCATGCCAATCAACATACCGCCGCCTTGGCCACGGCTGAATTTGACCTTGTCGATCGTTGTACCGGCACTGCGGTCGGTGGCATTCCCCCCTTTGATGCTGATGTTTTCCAACCTAACCTGATTTTCAGGATCCGCGGCTGCCGTCACGGTGACCGTGTGAAACACCGATTTTCCACTGGAAAGCTTTCCCTGAAAGATGGTTTTATACAGCGCGGGATTGGGCTGATCTCCAGGTTTGGCATTGGCCGCATAGCCACCAATCAGGCTGACATTCTTTGCAATCTCTATAGTTTTGTCCGATTCCTCATTGACGTCACCATTGCGAATGGTCCGCGTTGGAACATAGGTCCCCTCAGCAAGAAATAGCGTACTGCCTGTCGTTGCTTTTTCGAGTGCGTGATCGAGGTCAGTAGCACTAGTCCAGGAACTGCCATCCCCTTTACCCGCAGGAGTCACATAAAAAACGGGCACTTTTCCGGATTCCTGCAAAACCAAGATCTCCTGCGATAGATTATCGTTCAGCCTGAGCAACAATGTCGCTGAACGTTCGTCTTCCGAATTCTTAGAAACAGAAAACCGGATCTTATTTTTCCCTTTGGGATACACCGTACTATCCAGTTTGATCCAATCTTTGTCGCTACTGACGGTAACCGCCGCATTCGCCAAGATGTCCAACTGATAGGTATCGGCCCTACTGCCGACCTCCATATAATCCCGATCAATCAGGAGCCGCTGCTCACTTTCTATTTTATCTTTTTTACAGCTCTGTATGCTGAGGGCAAAAAATAGAACCATAAAAATATATAACGCTTTTTTCATTAATCAATGTTTTGAACGTACTTATTGTTTTGTGTGTTGCTATAATTCTGCTGCAGCTGACGGTAACATTCAATCAGCTGGGCTGTGGTTTCATAATGACACTCAAACATGAATACACCTTTATATTTAATTTTTTCAAGTGCGGCCAATATGGTATTCCAGTCATTCTTCCCTTTACCATTACAAGGCAGGTAGTGACTTTCCTTCGTTCCATTCCCATCCGCGACGTGCAGCGTCTTGACGCGTGGACCAAAAGCCAAGAGCAGCCGCTCGGGATGCGCAATATGGTTCATGTCCACGGCAATGCCGACCTGATGAGGAAAGCGGGCGAAAAGTTCCTGACATTCTTCCACGGTTCGCAGTAGGGGTCGCTCCCGCTCACCCACCGTCAGCGAAGGACCGAGCATATTTTCGATGACGAGCTGCCGCCCCGTCCCCGATACCGCAGTGTACAACTCGTTGACAGAACGTACCAGCTGATCCTTGCGGGCCTCCCTTTTGTTGGGCTCGAGGTAATAGGAAGGATGAAACAGAATTACCTGCGGATGAAGACGATAAAGGCCTTCCAGCAGCTGCAAATGCATACGGATCACCTGCTGCCGCTGCTGTTCATCCAACGTAGAGATATCTATTTTGGCGGAAAAGGGCATATGGATAGACCATACCTTCACCGACGCTTCCTTCAATACAGTGGCCAACGAATCGCATTTAAGCAACCATTCATCCTGTGGAATGTTTAAACTGAGATCTGCATTGACAAAACTTCCTAACCCAGCAATCTCGATATAATCCATACCAGCTGCTTTGTCGGCCTTTAGCTTTTCCAATGCTATCTTCCGGATATCGAGTGAGTAGCCAACGGCATAATCAGGCCGACCCTGCTTTTGACTGTAGGTATATCCGGGGATCAATAGATAACAGAGGATCGAAATAAAAATAAGTTGTTTCATGTTATCGGTATAATTTCTCCCATTCAGGATTTTGTTTCAGATTTGGGTTTAACTTGATATCTTCGATGGGGATCGGTGCATAGTAATCACGTTTTTCATCAAACTTACCCCGTTGATAAAATGGATCCAATGACCCTTTATTGGCATTTTGCGTATTTGAAACCGGGTCCCAAAGCGTCCGCTGATTGATATTGATCAATGTGGTCACGGTACCCGGTGCCCCCGATGTGTTGCCGGTATGGACATACACATCCGCCTTGCCATCGCCGGTAAAATCATACGCGCCGACACCTGGAAAATAAACGCCGACAATAGGCTGATTGAGTTTTGATCCGGCCTTCCAACGCATTAAGTCGTCCCAGCGCTGTCCTTCGTTGAACAACTCGATCCTTCTTTCGCGTCTGATTTCCAAAAGTACTCCCTTAAATGCGCCTCCGTCGATGTTCGGATACATGGCCAGCAAGTAAGGATCAGGATTGGCATTCGCTTCAGCGAGGGATAGTATTGGCATTCCCGCCCGGCTACGCAGCTTATTGACTGTCAGGTCAAGGTCGCTTTGGCTGATTGTCCCAAGTTCCGCTTTTGCTTCGGCATTGATCAGCAATGCCTCCGCATAACGGAATAAGATGACATCAAAATAGGAAGCCGATACACCCCATTGCAATTTATCAGGCAAGGCCTTAATCAGACGATAGCCAGTCGTGGTGATGGTCAAGTTGACTGGCTCATTGCTTGTCTCGCCATTAGCACGGAACTCAGGCCCCGCCGTTGTCTGTGTAAGCCTTGGATCTCTATTCTGCATTTCCTGATAGAATTCCATGGTCTTGTAACCTGATCTATCGGTAAAACGGCTTCCATCCTTCATCAGATAGCTATTGACCATATCTTTGGCGATACCATAGGCCCCCGAAGTCGCTGAGGTGAAGGAATAGCCAAGGCCATGCACACGCATACCCAATTCAAAATCAATGGCAAGGATAGTCTCCACCTGATCTTGATTATTTCGGGCGAACAGATTCCGATAGGCTTGATCCGCCCCTCCCTGGCTATATAAGGTATATGCCCCAGCATTCATCAATTCGGCCGATGCACTAACAGCCTCATTCAGGAACTTTTCATGTCCTGCGATCTGATGGTATTTTCTAAATGTTCCTTCAAAGAGTGCTACCCTCGCTTTCAGCAGCAGTGCCGTGTATTTGGTGATCAGATTAAGCTGTTTTTCCGCTGGGATATTTTCAATAGCATAGTCCAGATCAGCCATAATAGAATCCATCACCAGCTGCCGTGAGTCCCTCGCTTTGAAAAGATCTTCATCTTTGGCGCTCAGCACCTTTCCATACCAGGGTACGTCACCGAAAGTTTTTACCTTATCGTAATAAAAATGCGCTCTAAAAAAGCGGGCTATGCCGCCGTATTTCTTTTGTGCTGCAGCGTCGGGCACTTTATGGTAGTTGGCCAGAAAATAATTAATTTTGCGCAGCTGGCTCCAGGACCAACCGCCCGAGCCGCTGCCCACAGGGACAGTACGATTGCCCTTAATCCGGTCGGCTACCGTGAGGGGGATCATATTGTCCGAACTACCATCATTTGTATACCAGGATTCATTGGGCAAAAAAGTGTAAAAATCATTAGTGGCTACCTCCAGATCCTTTGCTGTATTGAAAAAATAAGGCGCTTCCACCTGGTCCTCCGAAGGACGATCCAAATAGTCTTTCTGACAAGCTGCCAGTGATAGCAAGATCAACAGACCAAGTAGTTTATAGGTGTTTGTTGTAAGTTTCATTATCATTGCGTTGTCAAGTATTAAAGCGTAAGCATTAAACCAAAAGAATAGGTTTTACCCATGGGATAGTCACGTAGCAGGCCCCGCTCCGAGGAATCTGCAGGATCATTGGCACTCGCAGGCGAATTATAATTGATCATTGCACCTGCTTGCTCTGGATCTATATACTTCGTCAGATTGCCAAAGTTCCAGGTCAGCAGATTCTCGCCGCTGAAGTAAAACCGTAGTTTTTCCACTTTATAGCGCCTTGTCCATTTCTGCGGTAAGGTGTATCCTAACGTAAAATTTTTCATCCGCAGGAACCCAACATTGGTGAGGTAATAGTCGTTCAATTCGTACAACGACCTTCCACTCTGCAGCGACGAGTATCCCCGATAGATCTGTGGATACCTGTTCCCTTTATTGTCTGGTGTCCAGGCATTATCCACCAGGTCTTTACGTACAAAAGAAAGATAAGGCCGCTGGTAGGATCCCCAGTATAAATCTCCTGTCGGGTACCAGTCCTGCTTGGCAACACCAGCAAAGGCCGCCGAGAAATCAAAATTATTCCAGGAAGCACTTATATTGATACCAAATGGAAATTTCGGCATGGCATTGCCAATAGGTTTAATATCGCCATGGTTGGCCAGTGTATTGTCGCCTTTGTCGATGCGTCCATCGCCATTGAGATCCACGTATTTCACATCGCCACCCCGCAACATATTCCACTCACTGTTTTGCGATACACTCAGAATATCATTATATACTTTGGAGAGGGACAATTGCGGATCCTGGAAACTATTCTGGTAGCTCAATGCCTCCGCATCAGACTGAAACTGCCCCTCGATATGGTATCCCCAGATCTGCCCCAGCACCTGTCCTTCGTAATAGGAACTCAATAAGCCTTGTGGATTATTGTATTTCGTGATGATTCCTTTAAAATTGGTGGTATTAACGCCAATATTGAAGCGGAAAGGTGAACCGGCTACGTCAAACTTGTCCTGATAGCTTAGCCCCACTTCAAAACCTTTATTACGCAAAGCGGCGTAGTTTTCACGCGGTTCACTGGCGCCAAATACGGCTGGTAGTGGCTGGCCCGGAAGATACATGCCTTCGACATCCTTCTGATACCAGTCAAAATTAACATTTAACTTATTCTGGATCAGCCCAAGATCAACACCGAAGTCAATGCTTTTGGTGCGTTCCCAGGTGACAACGTTCGGCAAAGGTGCCGGCGTACTCGCCCCAATAAGACGGGAGCCCCCATTTAGCCAAGCCAACTGCTGCACCGTCATCAACTCCTTAAAGGTATTGACCCCTACAGTCTGGTTGCCGAGCTTGCCATAAGAAGCTCTGAGTTTTAGGGTTGGTATACTGCCTTTGATCGATTCCCAAAAGCGCTCACGATCCAGCTGCCAGCCCAATGAGACGGAAGGGAAAAATCCCCACCGACTCCCACTGGGGAACCGTGATGAACCATCATACCGTGAATTTATTTCCAGTAGGTATTTATTATCGTAGGCATAATTAAAACGGCCAAATACGCCTTGAATAGCCCAATTTTCAGCTGATCCGCTCAGGCTATACATGGAGGTACCCAGTGCCAGGTTGGATAGATCTTCGATCAGAAGATCATCCATGGCCCCGGCGATACGGTCCCGGTCAAAGGATTCCTGATTGTAGCCCACCAATAATTTGAACTGATGCTTTTGCGCCACATTTTTTTCGTAGGTCGCAAACAGGTTCATCGCGTTATACTTGTCTTTCCAGCGGTATTCTGTCAGGCGGTTGAGGCCTGTAGTCGTATAATTGAGTTTGTTGCCCGAATAGTAACTAAAGGGGTTGAGGCGTGTGCTCCGTGAAAAGTTTTCGATACGGTTGCTATAATCAAAATTTACCTGTAGGCCTTTCAATGGCTTGAGCAGGACACGGAAAGTATTGGTAAACTCTTCACTATTACGCAGCTCCCAGCTCTTTCCCGATTCCAGTCCTGCATTGGCTCCCTGACCGCCGGTCCCCACACCGATATCCGTTGGAATACCATCCACAAAATTGGGATAGAAAGGCATCAGATTATACCAGGTCGTCGTACTCCAAAGTCCCCCCAGACCATTGCTGTAGCCACCATATTCTTTATCCTTTTCGTTGATGAACTGCGTATTGTTCGAAATTTCCAACCAGCTATTGGGCGTGAATACCAAATTGGATTTCATATTCTGGCGGTCCATATTCGCATCATCATTGATATTGTTGATCGTTTCCCGTTTGAACACACGTCCAGAGAGATAAGCTTTCAACTTTTCACTGCCGCCTGAAATGGCGATATTATGGAAGTTGGAGGGTTGATATTTTTTAAATAGGTAATCCCACCAGTTGGTTTTATAGAAAAATTTATAGGTTCCGTCCGCCTGCTTCTCATGAAAGGGCGCAATCTCACCTGCAGCCACCATTTTGATCGCTTCCCAGTCCATTGGATTGTAACGTGTATAGGAACTGCCGTTATAACCGTACAGTGCGGCATCTACGGTTTTCCCATAGACATAGGGATCGGAAATATAATCGGTACGGGAGGCGGGTGTAGTCCAGGCAAAATTATTGACATAATCGACCTTAACTGTTCCTGCCTTTCCTTTTTTTGTGGTGACCAAGATGACTCCAAAAGCACCACGGGCTCCATAAATGGCCGCCGAAGCGGCATCTTTCAGGACAGAAACACTTTCAATATCATTGGGGTTAACCCGTGTGATATTCCCTTCGATCCCATCGATCAATACCAGCGGGCCGCCCTCATTAATGGAATTGAATCCCCGCACATTGATGTCTGGTGTCTTGGATGGATCGCCATTGTTGAGCTGGATATTTAAGCCCGGCATAAGCCCCTGGAGCGTACCTGCTATATTTGGACTTGGACGCAATGCGATATCCTCCCCATTGACCTGCGACACGGCCCCCGTCAGATTGGCTTTTTTTTGCACGCCATAGCCCACGACGACCACCTCCTCCATTGCATTGATGGCCGGTTTCATGGTTACATGCAATGTAGACTGCTGTGCGAGCGCCATTTCCAGTGGCTGATAGCCGACCATGGTAAATACAAGTATGGCATCACGGCTACTGACCTGGATCTGAAAGCTGCCATCCTCACGACTGAGCGTTTTCTCCTTTTTGCCTTTTTCGCTGATTGTAACATTGTCTAAGTGTCGGCCCTGATCGTCTTTGACAAATCCTTTGACTGGGTACAGCTGCGGAGCCGCCATAGCGGACGCTTGACGAACTGCCTGATCCGGTCTTTTGTTTAAGACAATATTTTTATCCGCTTTGACATAAGATAACTGAAGCTGGCTCAATAAATCTTTCAGCGCTTCTTCAAAAGGGATATTGTTGAAGCTGACGCTGATACGGTCGTCTTTTGCGATCAGCGATTCGTTGTAAAAAATATTGTATCCACTTTGCTTCTGCAGTTCTTTCAAGACAGCACTCACCTTGACATTGTTCCGCTTCAGATTGACGGTCTGGCCGAAAGTAAAGGCGTGCAGCTGCAAATTGGCCGCGAACAGGAGTGGAATTGCTAAAGACAATTTCATAGAAATTGGTATTTTCTGGGATCTTACCTGGCATAATTGCCTCGGTCCGATCAATTTTTTTTTAGTAAATTGCATTCGGTTGAGATAAAATTTAACGGTTTTACTATTCATCCATGTCGAGAAAAAGACAAAACTTTCAGGGGCGTTGGCGCGCTCCTGATTGTTATATATGCTATCTTCTCATCAGCGTTAGTTTAGCACATATATCCTCCTTCCTTTACGTTCGAAATGTACGCCACCGGCGAAAGCAATTGTTTTCAATAGTTTATCGATATTTTCATAGCGGGAGATTGTGCCGGAGAAGTGCTGTCCTTGCAGCTGATCTTGGTAACTGACCTCGACATCATACCAACGTGCGACCTCGTCCATGACCGTTTGAATGGATGCATTATCGAAAGCAAAATTTCCATTTTTCCAGGCAAGACTATAGAACGGATCAACTTGCTCCTTTTTCACGCTCTTACGGCTTTTATTGAAGACTACCTGATCATTGGGCGCAAGGACCTGTTCTTTCAAAGCAGCATCGGCATAAGAGAGCTTGACTTTTCCTTCTACTAACGTGGTAACGATGCGATCACCAAAACTCTTGATGTTAAAATGCGTTCCAAGCACCTCGAGTGTCTGTGCTCCACTTTGCACAGTAAAAGGTACCCTTTTGCCTTTATTATCCATTTTAGCCACTTCAAAATAGGCTTCCCCTTCGAGCTGCACCGACCGAAACTTCGCATCAAATCTTACAGGATATGTGATCTTACTGCCTGCATTGAGCTGAACCAGACTTCCGTCCGCCATCTTTAACGTATATTCTCCCCCTCTAGGGGTTACGACTGTATTGTAGACAATGTTCTTTGTTGGTGATAAGTTGTCTTTAAGACGATAACTGATTTGACCTTTGTTATCTTTGGTAATCAAATATTCTCCTTGATCAAGCACCGTATCCGCACGGAGTAAACTGAGGTCGATCTCTTTTCCATTTTCAAGAATGATCATGGCTTTATCAGACCCCGGTACGATCGACACATTAGACAGCAGCTCTTTTGGCTGCGTATCCACTGCATAATAGTTGTGGTAGCCCCAGAGCGCTGCACCGAAGAATGCAAGAAAGACTGCCGCAACCTGCCACCAACTTCTTCTGAAATTAAAATGACTATCTTTAGTCTTTTGGGGAGTAGATGCCGCTGTTATAATTCGGGGATCAGCCATTATATTTTCCAACATTCGATGTGGATCGGGGTATGTTGCAGGCTTTGCAGAGTACGAGTTCTCCCGCCAGACTTTCTCCCAAGCCTGAAAAAATACGGGATCATCCATTAATCCTACAAGCAATTCCTGTTCTTCTTTGCTGGCTTGATCAGCAAGATATTTACGTATTAATTGGCTGTATTGTTCAATTTGGTTCATTCCTTTGGATCGATTTCAACTACATAATCGCGCGAACCTGGAAAAAGTACCAATTGAAAAATATTTTTTTTATGGATAGTAGATGATCTATTTTTTTTAGCCTATAGGATGGCTAATGCACTTGCAAAAAAAAGAGATGCCAACCCGAGCTGCTCAGAAAAAAAAGATAGACAGGATTTTGTCCAGCTTAAACCGCACAAATTTCGAGGCGAGGCTGAGGTGATTGCGCACCGTATTTTTGGAGAGCCCTTCTTCATCGGCAATTTCCTGATAAGATTGATCTTCAAACTTGCTCCGCCGGTAAATTGCCTGTTGCTGCGGCGGCAATTGTTCAATAATGGATTCCAGGATGACCTGCAGCTCTTTGCCATCCAACTCATCCTGCAACGAAAAACTTTCAGGCCAACTGTGCTGAAGAGACTGCAGATAGTTGGACCGGACTAGCGATTTACGGAAATTAGATATGGCCATTCTCTTTGAAATAGCAAATAGAAAAGGAAAAATGGCTTCCGGACCGGAAAGCTGCATTCTTTTTAAATAGAATTCAATGAAAACTTCCTGTGTGACCTCCTCCGCATCACTGTCACTTTTGCAGAGTTGTCTGACTTTAAAATAAATAATCGGCTGATAATAATTGAACACAATACTAAAAACACACTGATCTCCGGCTTGTAATAGGAGAAAATCGTCCATTGATATGGAAATATGTTTCAGTCCAACGATCATGAATTCGGTATGTTTAATTGATGCAAATTAACCTAACAGATGTTAATTTCATATAAAATTAACATTAATATCCATAATTACGAGTTCAGTCGCCTTATAAAAAAGCAGTACTCTCCATACTCTGCAGGTTTGGCTAACTTAAGGTTTGATATATTCTTGATAACTCTTTTTGATGTGCAGGATAATAACATAGTCGGACATGTATTTCGCTGTATCAATATTCAGACGATACAACTGCATGAAAGTTTGTAGAGAGTCCCTTCTAAAGACCGTCAAATTTTGAACCATACGTTTTGAAAAGGTACTATAAAGATACCGTTCTTCCTCTTCCTTTATTAATTTCTGTTGGAGCTTGGATTGAGGATTAGTTTTTTTTTCCATCAGAGAAATAACCGAAAGCACATCAACACTTATCAGCGAGGCTAAACCAGCCTTTTCGGGTATCCTTAAAACAGAACAGCTACGAAATAATGAGTTTTGAACGGATGAAGATTAAGCTCGTAAAGAAGAGGCTGGAGCGGCTGAAGGTATTTTATGAATGAATGTCCTTCAATGTCTAAAACTGATATAACTATTATCAGCCTGTTCAAATAATTCATATAACTTTTGTTGAAGTAAGCTTTTTATCTGGTAATTGTGTTTTATATTCCGCTAATAGTGTTGGTGAAAGACTTCGGCTCAAAGCATACTCAACCCCCTCACTATCTTTATCTTTACATAATAGAGTACCAATACTTGCATTTTCATTGGATCGCTTAACGTGTCGATCAAGAGCCTCTAGATAAAAATTCAACTGACCAAGATGCTCGCGCTTCAATTGTCTTGGTACGACTAAAAATTAGGACATTATTTGTCCAACTCAATTCTCTCGTCAATGCCGAGAGTCTTTCACTGCTGCGATAAGTTTCGTAAAACTGTTTCATTCGCCAAAGATTCTTATCTGAAAAGCCTTTCAATTCAGGTTCGTGCTGTTTAATGAAAAAGAGCAATTAATTCTTTGACGACCGACTGTCCCCATTCGGAAATTTCAATCCACGCGCTAATATACTTTCCAATACGCCAATATAAATTCATTAATTCCGTATTAACTGCCTTAATAGCTTTAGATTGAGATTCTTTAATAAACTGAATAATTTCTAAAAAACGCTGCTCCATGTATAAAGGATTAAACGAAGTCAGCTCTGGACAGGTTTACGCTTGCTCTCGATATTCTATAGGGCTCATTCCATTAAATGGAGTTTTATCCGTCTATTGTTGTAATATTCAATATAGTCATTAATTATAAGAAGTCTTCTTTTTAGGATCCTTCTTTCATTCCTCAACCCTCTACAAATTCCAAGATGTCTCCCGGCTGGCATTCTAACACTTTACAGATTGCTTCCAATGTGCTAAATCTTATCGCTTTGGCTTTTCCAGTTTTTAATATTGAAAGATTTGAAAGTGAAAGATCAACTTTCTCTGATAGTTCGTTCAATGACATTTTTCTCTTAGCCATCATGACATCTAAATTTACAATTATCGGCATCTTATACAGTTAAATCGTTTTCGTTTTGCAATTCAATTCCTCTGCTAAAAATAACAGATATCATATAGATTACCGCAGCCATTAAAATAAATGCTTGACTATCGGTCCAGAATTGATGTAAGCTCCCGACTTCGTAGCCCTTTCTTATAATTCTACCTACGGTCTCTTGTGCAATATAACTCAACAGCCCAATTGAAAATGTAAAATAACTGATTTTTGTAATTTGTTTGGAAACTAAATTATTGAAAGGTTTATTCAGATCCAATTTGTGCATCATTTCGACCACCAGATAAAATAAATATGCTTTCAATACTGCAATGACAAGGATAAAAGAATAGATTGTGTAAAAATACATTTGGCTCTGCCTGTACATAGCCGACAGATCAAGTTTTTGATAGAGTTTTCCAACAAATTCCGGTTTGAAAATACTGCAAACCAAATTAACAATAATGGCTCCTGCTTCGATAGATAATCCAACAAATATGATCCAGGCGATTACGAATAATCCTTTAAAAACGATGTTGTCCATTTTTTTCATAATTGATAAGTTTTATATTTAATGCAATAATAATAAATATTTAGCGATTATAACTAAATATTTATTGTTTTTAATAAAAAAGACACTTATAATGTATTACTTATCCAGAGGATCAAATTAAAACCTGCTGTGTAAGAAAAAGGTCAGATAAAGAGTCTGATTAACATCATGCCATTTTAACATTAAAAAAGCCATATCTTCAGATATAGCTCTCTAACATATTTTTATTTTAAGCGACCTACTTATTTATACGAATTGATTGATTTAGATACTTTCCAGTCATTACCAACACGCTCCAAAGTCACCAGATCAGTCTTGGTGAAGTTTTCAAATTTTAAAGTCACCTTAGCGACCATATAGTCTGCAGATTCATCGATGATATCGGTTTTTACTGTACAGTTCAGCTTCTCGCCTTTTTGCTTTTTCAATAATTTAACTACCGCATTACGGCTATAATTTCGTGCATTGGAGGCTTGGATCTTTTGATTGAAATCTTCCGCGAATAATTGCTCTATTCCTGCTGATTCTCCCTCCGTCATTACCGCAACATAGTGCGCTAAAGCGAAGTCCGCTGATGAAAGCTTAACGTCTGTTTTGGTTACTTTTGCTCCTGGTCCTTCAGCTGCCATAGCGAAAGTTGATACTGCGATTAAAGCTGCTGCTGCGAATGTTTTTACTAGAGTTCTCATAATGTCTTTATTTTATTGTGTTAGTTTTTCATCTAAATAATTGGTTCTTCATTTGTAATAAAGCTATCATGAGTATTTTCAATCTATGCTCATGATGGTTTTTGTTCTTATTTGTTGATTCAAAACTACAACACAATACGCCCCTAGTCTATGGGCGTTAGACTAACAGACCGGAAAACTCGGTAAATGGCGGAAATGGGGAGTTGAAAGTTATCATTCGAAATATCGCTTCAATTCAGCTATATTTAAATAGAAAATTACAAAGGTCAGTGAAGCATAAAACGAGAGGTGTATTTTTAATAACTCCTTATCTGCTGACCATTTGGACTATTAAATAATAAGAAAATATCATGTGCAAAATAATAACCATATTTACTTTCTTAGCCGTATCAGCCTTTCAACTTATTGGTAGCTGCTTTGCTCAAACCAAATATGTTGTATTTGATCAAGACATACTAACCGATTCATTGGATGAGCATTTATTGTGCAAAAGAACATATGCAGAAATCGAATCCGACAGTACCAATTTCCCAAATTTAACTATTTATGATTTTCTGTTTAAAAAAAGCATAATTACTGATGATTCAAATCAAAAAGTATTTCAGAATTTTATAAGCTTTGAGCGCGATGGGAAAAATTTGCCCGTTGATATCTTAGTTACAATAACGCCGCTGACAAGGTCTAAATTTGAGGTAAAAAATATCTCGAAAGCCATTGTTAATAATGATATAAAATTAATTTCTTCGGACAGCCTGCTAAGAACCGCTGCAAAATATATATTTTATGCAACCTATGCTCCTTTAGGTATTTTTTCAGAGACGCCATTACTCAATTTGAAAAGAACGGATTATAAAATCGTAATAAAGCGGAAAAATGAATATTTCCTAGTCGACAACGAGACCTTAACTGAGTCCTATTTTATAGGTAAAGGCAATATAGAGCCATATAGAATTAATGCAGCGGGAATATATCCGCAGAGTAGGAATTTTTCAAAACAAAGTTATCTCTCTACTGAAAGGTTAAATATGCTAAAAGGGGGAATTTTAAAAGATACTACCTTATATTTAAATAATCAAGGCCGAACTATAGTGATAGATAGATTTTGGATAAATGAACCTTACATTCCTTTTACAAAAAGTGCAGGCCTAAATAAAGGTAACGATTGGTATGCAGTAGAAGGGATTGGAGATTTTGAGTTCTATTGAGACAATGGAATATTAAACGGTAATTTTTTGGACTATTTTAAAAAAGCCAAGTTAATTTATATGCCCGATAAACAGCTCAATAGGAAACTGAACCTTTTTTATAAAACAAAGAAAATAAATGGAATACCACTCAAAGATTTTTTTAAAGACAAAGGTTTGGACAACACAAATTTGAAAACGATATTATAGCTAGCAATACCCAATGTTTCATTGACGTTGCACAGTTCAGCTTTTAACCTTTTTGTTTTTTCAGTGAGATACTTTCTAGTCATTACCTACAAGCTCCAAGATTAACAAAAGGTTTAGAGAGTAAGGCTCAATGATATAGTTATCGTGTTATTGAAAGTATTCAATAACACGATAACTACCATCTTGATATTTATAGAGCAGTTCTTTTAAGTAATACTTGTGCTGAACTCCGGTTAAGACAACTATTTTTTTTCCACTATACTGATTAGCGTGTTTGATGATATTAATAGCCATTGTGGTATTTCTTAGGTCCCAAAAATTACACCAAAGCTGATAACCATCTCGGTAAGATATCTTTTGACCGTTTGGCTTTACTATATATTTCTCTTCAAAAATTGCTTCGGAATTAGCTATTTTGGGGATCTCATGATGCTGAAGAGTCTGTCTATATCTATTTAAAGTTTCAAAAGCGACTGAATTCAATGTCTTGATATCTGTTTTTGAAAAGTTAAGTAGCGCTTTATTCGCTTCTTTATATTTCTCATAGATGGCTTTATTGGTATCACTTAACTTACCGACTTGATACAAGCTATCAATAAGCTTTACGGTAAGGTAATCAGCCGGGACCATACCCCTATCTTTTCGGTACTGATTTCTACCCTCAAACTCGAATGGTAAATTGCGTGTTTCAGGATATTTTTTAAGATATCGTAATGTAGCAGTCTGCTCATTGGATGTTAGACGAATTTCCTTTGCGTAATCTTTCATCTGCTCGCTATCATTTTCTTGCAAAAGTATATCAGGCCTGATTTTATCTATAATTTCAAATAGCATACCCGGGCTCAAAATGGCGGAGGAGTCATGCACTGTGCCAATGATATAGAGTTCTGTCTTAATCGAGGTTTGAGTTTGTGCCAAGTTTAAAAACAAAACCGATAGACTTGCAAAAAGATATTTCATTAAAAACGGATATTTAGGCATTGTTAAAAGTGATACTATCAAATATAAGAAATTCAGCACATAAGAGAAAATTTTCACCCATTTGATAGATGTATAGAAAAAGAAGACGAAAGAATGGAAATAGGAATGTAAAAAAAGGTAAGAGTATTTTTTTATTTCTAGTTCTGTTAAAGATGTCCTGCCTGAATAGCTCAAGACCAAAAGTATTCTAGAAACCTTATATAATGGTCAATTATAGGCCCTTTTCAACATTAAACCCATGTTTTGTAAGAAATGATCATGTTGAATTGCATAGATTAAAACATGTTCATATTGTCGATTATTGCTCACAGAATCTATGTTTTTTTGATCAGAAAGCCTTTTTAGATTAGTATCAATGGCATCCGGATCGCAGCAATCAGTAGTTTTCTTTTTTCATGACATGGAATCCGACGTGTAGATTGATATTATGCTGTCTCATTATCCACCCATGGGTTATACGGCACAATACGCCCCTAGCCTAAGAGCTTTAGACTAATGACTAGCAAATTTGGCGAATGACAGCAATGGGCAGCTGACTTCGTTATGCTATTGTGCAGATGCAGAAATTTATCTATTTTTAGGAGGCGTTATCTGATTACGAGCTCTATACCTGATCTAAACGATAATCGCTGTAGGAGTAGTATGTCAACTATTGACCACATCTTCTAGAAACCATAATATTATCTATTTTAATCACATGTGTAAATCTATTGGATCTACAAAATCTGCACAGCTGCTATCACTGCTCCTGATTTCCTGTCTCGTACTAGTTGGACATAGTTTACGTGCCCAGCAAACAAAGTACAGTAGCTTTTTATGGGAAATCACCGGAAACGGCCTAAGCAAATCCTCCTATTTACTCGGATCAGTTCATTTAAAAGACAGGCGCCTCATCAATAATAATGATTCTATATTTGTCGCTATCACCAATACGGATGCTTTTGCCCTTGAAATACACCCCGACACACTTTATAAAGAGATTTGGGATATCCGACTCAACAAGCGTCCTTCAAGCAAAAAGATCGAACTTACCGATGTGCAAAAAAAAGAGTTTGTACAACGCTATAAAAAGAAATATGGCGTGATGCCTGATTCGCAGCAAATGGCATCCCCTTATATGGCGGAATACCTCTTGAATCCTAGCCACGATAAGCCAGACGACATTACGGCGGTGCTCGACGCTTATCTTTATGGAGTGGCGCGATCTCAGCGAAAGCAAATTATCGGTTTGGAGCCAATGGCTAATCAACGTGACCTGAGAAACAGTGGAGGTTTAGTTCAGCTCAAAAATAAAAAAGACAGTAATAATTATTATCAACACTTTGAGCTGCTGATGCAGCTCTATAGCGCAGGAAATTTGGACAGCCTATGGAAGGTCATATCACCCAATATCGATATCGAGGAAATGCAAAGCAGGAATAACACCATGCTAAATAATATCATTGCCCAACTTGACAAGGGTACAGTTTGCGCCGTAGTGGGCGCCGCGCATCTACCAAGCGACATCGGCCTAATTCACCTGCTAAAGCTCAAAGGCTATAGGCTCCGTCCGGTAATGACGAGAAAAACAAACCTAGCCGCCAAATATAAAATTGACTACAGTACAATGGAATGGGCCGCTCACACGGATTCAGTGTATGGGTATGCAGTGTCTCTTCCAAAGGGTTATGTCCATAAGACAAGGATTCTTGGTGGAACCAGCATGATGTATGGTGATCTGAGTACGCAAACAGAACTGATGGTATCAGCAGTATTTGTCGGCGGGTTGAACGGATTGACTGCGGAAGCGTTTCTCAAACAGGAATATGAAAAAAGAACGGCAAATATAAAACACCAAATTGTATCCGAAAAGCTCCTCGAAAAGAATGGTATACAGGGTATGCAGATTATTACCGACCATGACCATATACTGACGAAATGGGAGTTTTGGTTAAAAAACAACACTTTATATACTTTATCGGCATTTACCAGCAATGGCCAACTGGACAGCTACCTATCAGACCACTTTTTTAATAGCCTCACAATCCTGAATATTGCGCAAGATACTCACCTCGGGGAATCCATATATGAAACTGGCGCCTTTGCAATCAAAATGCCTCCGAAGACTCAGTATATTTATCAAACGGGTGAGGAGTTGCTGGGTGATGAGAAGCTCCAGTATGGTATATACAGTTACTTTTCAATGGATAGAATCCGAAAAACACATTATTTGGTGCAATACCATGATTACCCGATTGGCTATACCATGACTGACAGGGCTTTGGTACTAAAGGAACTTCACAAAAATGTAGCAAAAAATCCGGCCATCACGATCACATCTTTTGAGGCTTGTAAAAAGGATAATGCCATTGGTGCAACCCTACGCGCCCAGCTGGAAAAATCAAATCTTTTTGCGCAAACCTGGATTCGTGGCAACCGTATCTATCAGGTTATGCAAGAAAATCTGGACAAGGAAAATAAAGAAATGGATAGCGCTTTTTTCAGCTCTTTTCGGATGATTAATTTCAAAAGACCAGCATGGGAAGATTATACACTAGATCATGTACAACTAAAACTTCCTGCTACTTCACTAATCAAAGTAAATGACGTCGATACAACTGAACAACTGGATAGAGAAGTTCAGGTATACGCAGCCGCGGACAGCAATTCGAGTACAGCCTTTCTTCTGGAAGTAAGCAAGCTTCCAAAATATTTCCGGTTAGAACGAAACGATAGTCTATATTCAGAAATACAAGCGAGTACAAAAAAACAGGCTGAAGAATTAGTCCGCTATGATACACTACGTTCTGGTAGGATCACTGCTGCAACCTATACATATCGGGATTCACTAACAGCCAACTACCACAAAAAAATCATTTGGACAAGGGGCAATATGTCCTATGCGCTTGATGTGATCGGTACGCAAGAAGCTATTGAACAAATGGATCTTGACCAGACAATCAAATCTGTCCGCTATAAGGACAGCATTACAAATTTTGATCTCTACAGTTCAAAAGCAGCAATGCTACTTGCAGACCTGTATAGTCCAGACACGTTGGTTTCACGACAGGCAAAAAATATATTGGAACTCAATTACAAATTTGCCAAGGACGATCTTCCGTTAATATACAAAATACTGGGCCAAAAAAAGACCGATGATCATCAGAGTGATGGCCTACGGAGGACTTTAATCTATAGCTTGGTAAATAATCATGATGAGCGCAGTGTACCGACCTTAAAAAGCTTACTCTTAGATCCGACAACGACAGATCTGATCAAAATTGCTATCTTACCGACCGTATGTGACATAGATTCTACGCAATTAGGTTGGTACGTCCAGGCATTAAACAAGTATCGCCCTGATGCCGGTTATGATGTATGGCGCTTGTTGCAGCCTCTGAGCGCTGCGCGAAACTATGTGGCCCACAATTTGGAAAAATTAATACCACTCTTTTCTGTCAACAGCTATCGGCCTACCTTATTGAATATTTGCTTAAAAATCGCTTCGGACAGTACAATGCAACAAGCTTACAGAATGATACATACCTATTTACCGGATATAATGCACTATTTCGCTGAGGATTTATCGCAATTAGCTTCCGAACAGAAACTGGCCGCTAGTTTCAATTATTATTCCATAGCAGATTATGTAAAAATAATAGCGTTGTACAAACAAAAAGATCTGCTTCAGAAATTTAGGCTACAGTTGCTCGCCGACGAGCCAATAGGTTACCTGCGCGCAACAACTGCCTGCGAGTTTTTGGTCCTGGACCTTCCAATTCATCAAAGCCTATTGGACAGTATCTACGCCAACTTATCGCAAAGGTATGTACTGATGAATGGACTGAAAGCTAAAAAGTGCGAACATTTGGTACCGGCTAGTTATAAAGCACAAAACGAAATTGGAAAGATTGTTGTAAACGAATACCTAGAATCCGAATGGGATACATACCCCTTGCAAATTGATTATTTAGGTCAGTTAACAGAAAATGATAAGCAATATATGATCTATAGCTTTAAAACGGAAGGCGATAACCAGCGCTATCTCTCCGTTTATATGCCAGATCCAGAAAATAGTGAATGGACGTATAATTTTGAAAACTGTTATTCCGATCTGGAACCGATTAGCAATGACTGGAAAACAGAGGCACTCAAGCTTATTCGTACAATGTAAACCTATGTAATCACATCAGCCGGATGAATATGCCCTCCAAAAATCCTAGTATTCGTGGATTGACACCTCGCGTTATTTGACTGAAATTAGGGTATGTTGAAATTAATAGAAAAACGAATGAATACAAGAGCTATCTATTTTTTCTTAGCGTTGTTCTTTGCGCTAGGCTGTTCAAAAGATTCTGATACTGGTCAACCTGATGGAGGTATAGCACTCTCTGGGAATCTATTCTTTCAAAATTATGATGGGCACACGTCAATCACTCTTCCCGCAATGGAGAAAACTATCTGGAAAAAAAATTCCACCTGGTACAATTGGGATATGACGCTTGACCGCCACATCTTGGAAATGCAGAGCGGTATAAATGATGGCAAAGCGGATCATGTTAAGTTTACTTATCGGCGATTCGATAACCAAACGCCTATACATCAGTTCTACTACCGCCCTATAAAAGGAGGATCCATCTATGTTTCCGCAAATTTATCACCAGATAAAAGCTTATTTTGCATTGCTCCAACATTTGAAGAGGGTTTTGTCGTTCTCGATTCGCGAGACGGGAAATTGATAAAGCATCTTGAAAATATTAATAACGAAAGGATTTCACGCAATACCCCTTTTTGCTGGTTACCGGACAACTCACTGATCATCAGGTGGAAAAATTCACTAGTTCGATTTCCAGCCCCTTATACAGAAGGAGAGGTTATCAGGGAATTTCCAACAGAAGATTTCTACCATATCACAGCAAATTCACAAGGAAGTAAAATAGCCATGATTTATGAAAAGCATGTTTGGGTATTTGATCTTAAAACCAAGGAATTTTATCAGGTCACCGCAAGCAATAGTCAGGAAGCATCTCCTGCCTTTTCACCTGATGGTCGATTCGTCGCTATAAGTACGGGTGTAAAAGTCATAGGGGTTCCCGGCGGCGTACCATCCTATCAGGGTTACATGAAGATTGTTCCTGTTGATGGGAGGACTTACTCGGTAGATACGGATGGAAATGGTGTTATTCCGATTATAGCTGCAGGGAAACGAAGTGCAGAGGCTTTAAATGGACCCGTCGTATGGACAGAATGATGTCATCACTGTATGAATAGCGATAATTTTATTTACTGACATTTTGTTGGACAACCTTTATTCGCGCTCTAGGATGA
>NZ_DCRG01000030.1:0-250 GCF_002325125.1 Sphingobacterium sp. UBA1498 | reverse complement strand
TTAATCAGGTTCTGTTTATACGTTTTACCATTACTTAAGGCATACATATACAAATTCTCAAAGCCGCTGCTGCGTTTAAATTTTGCAGATAAAATGTATTTTCCATCCACTAGTTTCACATGCTGGCTAGACTGAATAATCTGTGACACCTTACGCTTAAAATCTATTTTATCGTTAATCTGCAAACTCTTTTCTCCAATTACCTGCGTTCTATCCTCGACAGTATTGAAATAATTAAGCACGGGAGATA